>NZ_JBFRNU010000071.1:0-6252 GCF_041471145.1 Vibrio sp. 10N.261.54.A5
AATTTATTTTCACTTTTTTGAAAGGTGAAGACAAAAGGTATCGTTACTTGCATTAGCAAATAACAACCTCAACAGTGTACTAATCTGTTGATGACAATTTGTTGGAGGGATGGCTGAGTGGTCGAAAGCACCGGTCTTGAAAACCGGCAACCGTTAATAGCGGTTCTAGGGTTCAAATCCCTATCCCTCCACCACATTAAAAATGAGATAAGCCGTTGTATTACAACGGCTTTTTTCATATCTGCAAGGTGCCAAGTCAAACCATAAGGATTGACTCAGACAATGTACCTTTTCCGCGCCCCAAATTGCACCTACTACACACGTGTTTGTCTGCCGAAAAAACTTCGAGATAATGGCTTTCCGTTCGATCTGAAAGTATCTTTACTAACCAAGAACCGTCAACTTGCTTCTGAACGCAATCTAACCGTTGCTGCTAGTCTAAAAGAGTTAATAACTAAAACTCATGGGCAAAGTTGTGTAGAAGGCTTTAAAGCGGATTGTGATGCGATTATCGATGAGGTTCGTAGTAAGTTTGAATCGAATCAACCTGATATTGAGGTATCTGCCGCTCCAGTTCGTAAAGCAGAACATCGGGACTTAACTTCTACAGTTCACCGAAAGAATCACCCTGTCGTTTCATTAAAAGCGGCGCTAGACGCTTTTGTCGCTAGTAAGAAGTTGCAAAATATCAGACCTTTAACAGTGCATCAGTTAAATGCTCGTGCCAGTCACTGTATTAACCTGTTACCCGTTGAATCCGTGGATCCTGTTACTTCGGCTCATGCGTTGGTGTACCGTGACCAACTCCTCAAGGAAGGGCGTAGCTATAAGACAAACAAAGAGTACCTTGCTGCTGCTTTTCAGTTTTTTAAGTTTGCTAAGATGATGAATTACATCGCACTGAACCCCTTTGACGGCATTAAGGTAGATAACAAGCCACTCAAGCCTACTAGTGAAGAACGTGAACGCTGGTCACTCAAGGATCTTAAGCTATTCTTCAAGTCTCAAAAATTTGTTGAACAGGATGTAGAGTTCCGCTGGATCTCGTGGATATTGCTTTACTCAGGAATGCGTCCATCTGAAGTGTGTCAACTAAGAGTGAATGACATAAAAGAGGCTGATGGGAGCTACTATTTCGCTGTCAATGTTGACGATGAAGGTAAGTACGTCAAAAATAGCAACAGCATCCGCAAAATCCCTGTCCATGGTCAACTAATTAATTTTGGATTGCTGCAGTACATTGCAACTAGGAAGTCCAGCGGTACCAATAATCTATTCAGCTATGAGCCAAAAAACATCTTTGCCGATTGGTCTAAGGCCTACCTTAATAAAATGACCAAGTACCAGACATCTATTGGTATGCTGCCACGCCACCGCCCAACGAGTTATGGATTCAGACATACTTTTATTGATGAGTTGAAGCAAAAGGGTGTTTCTGAGTTGATTACAGCTGAAATCGTAGGCCATAAGCAGCAAGGGGTAACGTATGATCGCTACGGCAAACAGTTGAATTTGAAGGAGCTTGCGAAGGCATTAAACAAGGTTACTTTTAAGCTGTAGTGCCGTGTGCTATTTCAATGTTAAGAAAAGCCGAGCTAGCTATTTACCGAGCTAGCTCATATTTGGACAGGAATCATTTAGAGTACTCTGTCTAAGTCGACTAATATTGATTAGAAAAAATATCCAAAATTATCAAAGATCTATAATTAGTTTCGCCCTCTTTATCTACAAAACGAGCGGTGAACGTTAGCCGTAGAGTACAGGGCAAGATCACGAAGCTTTACCTTAAGCTAAGTTTTTTATCTTATACTTCTTTTTGATAACAAACCAAGTCAACCATGTCTGAGCTCAATTTATTCAAATACTTTGTAGCCATTGAAGATACACGCCAATCAGGATAAGTTGTAAATAAACTCTTAGATATTCTGTTCCTTACCATTAGCGTTGTGATTGCAGGGAGTCAAGGTTGGGAAGAAATTGAAGAGTTCGGGCGTGACAAACTGGATTGGTTGCGTAAGTTTTTAGTTTTCATTGCATTTTGACCTTATTACTCTTTATTAAAAACGACGTATATTCCCTCAAAAGTAGCAACCAACTCATCCGCACAAAATAGATTGCAGGCTATTTGAACACGACCTTTTCCCTTGCGTTGAAACGCACGATGAAACCGAGACCACGCCGTAAGGTTGTCATATTTACATACTGCTGTTACATCTTTGCTGGCGGGTTTCAGGTATCGAATGCTATTTTCTTGAATAACAATTTGATGTTTTTTACCCTCCAACTGGGCATAAACTAAAGACCAACCTGCCAAAATACCAACAACAGATAAGCTGCCGCCAAACACCGTATTCATGTGGTTGGTATTCATTCTCAATGGTGCAGTAATCTCGATATTTTTGCTGCTACAAGTATTCACACAGATACCGAGAGACTTTGATACTGGTATATGATGATGAAGGTAGACTTCAAGCTCTCTATGTTTCATATAGACCGTTGCCTTTTTCAGACCGCCAAAATATTGCAAAAGTCCGTTTTAGAGGGATGCAGGAATTACACTTTAGCTAATTCAGTTAATACTTGCTTATACGTATCCACTGATTGGGCTCCAGAAATAGCGCTCTCGCGATTGAATACAACTGTTGGAACACCTGATATACCCGCTTGCTTCCATTTCTGTTCCAGCGACTGGACATGACTTCGCATATTATCGTCATCTAGGCATTGCATTGCTTCGTCAACATTAATACCAAGACTTTGCAACTCTTGCTCGAGGGTACTCTTGCTGGATATATCTTTTTGCTCGCTATAAAACGAAGCAAATAACCGATTTTTAAGCTCGGTTTGCTTGCCTACACTTTTTGCATGCTCCAGAAGAATATGAGCATCAAGGGTATTTACAGCTTTTAGTCCGTCAAAGTAGTCGAATTTAAACCCAACGTCTTCTCCAAGCTCTGTCATCTCTTTTCTGAAACGAATGCTATCTTCTAATGTAGTACCGTACTTCCTTTTAAGGTGGGCACGTAGGTCTTCACCTTCAAGCGGCATATCTGGATTTAACTGAAAAGGTTGCCACTCAATCTCAATGCGATCTTCTATACCAAGCTCTTTTATCGCGGTATTTAAACGCTTATAACCGATAATACACCAAGGACAAATCACATCTGACACAATATCCAATTTGATTTTCATATTCATATTTAACTCTTTTTATCAAGCGTTTAGCTTCAATTTTTTTCATTAAATAACACTAAGCAGAACCCAAATTGTTTATTATTCGGTATCCTGCTCATTTTCACCGTAGAGAGTTGCGGTTCTATATTTTTTGCTCACAAAGCTGAATTGATGGAACGGTATTAGTGAAGTTCGGTACATCAGCTTTTATCTTGTCTGCATTTGGGCCAAATGCCGTTTGAAATGACTCTATAGATTCAAATGAAATTGTACTAATCGCCACATATGCCGCTGCTTCACTAGGAACAACACTTGCTAACCCTGCATCTACTGTCGCCCCTTTTAGTGCGTCTCCCAGAAGCTCTCCTATCATAGGAACATGTTTGTTGCAGTAATAATCAAAATCAAAAATCACATCATCGTTATTTGGGTATATTACGTATACTTTAATCATTGCTTTTTTCCTTTTTCTTTCACTAAAGTTTTAAACTGTTGGGGGTTACATTTTGTTATTGGGCATTGCTTTTCCAATCATTGATTCACCCATTATTGCCTGCTTTTGGTGGGGGATGATCCCAGAAAGAATAGCGGTCATTCGATTACGTTTACCTGGAACCACAACTGCTTTTCTACCCAAACCATTGATAGCTATTTCTGCTACTTCCGCTGGATCTTTTGCAACCATTGGTAATTTTGACCAGTCAACACCATTATCAGCTGTCATCGGTGTAGTTGTTAACCCAGGAGAAAGAACCGTTACATCAATACCTTTGGGTTTAAGTTCGCCATGAAGAGATGCACCTAGCTGAAGAACGTAGGCTTTGGTACCTGCATAATTTGAAAAATATGGGGAAACCATATGACCAGAAAGACTTGATACCATTAAAATACCGCCTCTTTTTCTTTCGATCATTGTTGGTGTAAAGTGGTGAGTCAGTTGCAACACAGAGCTAACATTAAGCTGTATCATCTTCAACTCTTGCTCTAGAGATGATTTAGCAAACGAACCATTAACTTCAATACCAGCGGCTAGTACAAGTAGCCCAATACTTTTGTCAATTTGCTTAACTTTTTCGACGCCTTCTGACGTACTTAAGTCAGCAGAAACGGTCGTTGCTTTAATTCCGTAGCGTTCCGTAAGCAACGTAGCTTGCTCTTCAAGCTCTTTTTCTCGACGAGCGACCAAAACAACGTTCAATCCTTTTGCTGCAATCTGGCTTGCCATTTCTGCGCCAATGCCTGATGTTGCCCCTGTGATAAGTGCCCAATCACCATATTTTTCTTTAAAGCTGATACCCATAATTCGTTACCTTTCTCTGTGTTTAGTTGATGGGGTAACTATATGGAATTTGGAGGTACAGGGCTCTCCATAAAAGTTCAAAAATTGCTCACATTAGTTCAAACGAGCCAACCTGAATGGAAAGGTTAAAATGCGTTGGTGTCAGGTTAAACGAAATTGAGAAGGGGATAGGCCTGTTTGTCCTTTAAAGGCACGGTTAAACGTGGAAATCGACTCGAAACCCGTTTCAAAAACGATGTCGGAGATACGTAAGCTATTATCTTTCAGTAACACTTTAGCTTTGTTGATTTTTAATTTGGTAATGTATTTTATTGGGGGTTCTGAATACACCTCTTTAAACTTACGTTTAAAAGTAGAAACACTCATATGACACAATGCTGCCAACTCATCCACACTCAGATCCGCATACAGATTACTTTGGATAATATCTTCAAATTTGGCAAAGTTAGGTTTAAACATAGAAGCAAGAAAATCGAGTTCAGAAGGTGCGCTGGTTCTTTTCGCCATAAGAATGACAAATTCACGTAGTTTGCTCTCGATAAGCAAATCATCCGCCAACTCTGGAGAATCCAGCAATATACTGATGCTATCACGATAGTGCTCTAGCAATTTGTCCACTTCAACCTGCAAAATATTATAATCGACCCTGTATTTTGACTGGCTAATATCAAAGTTAAACAGTGACTGAAATATTTCAGGATAGAGAAGGATACCAATCGCTTCACCTGCACCTTCATCATTATGATAGCTAGTGTTTTCATAAAAGTAGTTGGTGCATTTTGCCAGTATTCCGCAGTTTTTGTTCAATGAAGCAGATTCTGTCTGTTCCCTGACGTTAAAATCGCCATTTGTGACAAACGCAAAACACGCTTCACTGTCTACAAATACGCGCGGCATACGTTTGAAACTGGGTATATCTTGTTTTTGAAAAACAATACGTCCATTATATTTTATTGTTTTCATTTAAAGGCACCATTCAATAGTATTGCGATAAGGATAAAGCAGTCTACCTGCTCGATTAAATAATTGGCTCAACTAGAATCGTGTTGCTACGGTGCTGCACTCATAATCATTAGACATCTAAAACTCGACAACAAAGCTAAAGCTCGAGAATAGTCTACGCATAATCTATTTTTCAAATGTACTCAATACAAGCATGAATGCATGTATAGATCGAGCGAGAGATTCATGTGGTCTTTGCCCTCTTGATTGAACTTTGAGTCCTTGACGAAACGTAAGGAAATAGTCGGTCAAATGCTCTGCATCTATACCATCAATAAGTCGTTCTGTTTTCTCATATTGAGTAAAAAATGCCAGTGTTGCAATACGACCTTGTTCAAACTTCTTAATAACATACTCATAGAGGGCTGGTTCGTTTGATTTTAATTCAACAATACTGTTTGTAATTAAGCAGCCGTAAGTGAGTAGATCATTCTCTGGATTTAAGAACTCACTATCAAATAAATATTGAAGATTCTCTGATATTGATTTATTTGAGTCGAGTTTCCTGAGTACCACAGACATGTGATGCTCAACATAGAAATCTACTATACATTTAAACACGGTTTCTTTGTTGCCAAACGCGTTGTAAATACTGGTTTTCGTTAATCCTGTAACGGTCGATAATTGATCCACCTTAGTCGACGCATAACCATGCTGCCAAAAATATTTGGCCATAACTCCAAGCACTTCTATCTCGTCAAACTGTCTTTTCTTTGCCATTTATCTATACAACTACATAAAATTCTTATTGACACCTATTGTACTAGTTAGTACAT
>NZ_JBFRNU010000072.1:0-44252 GCF_041471145.1 Vibrio sp. 10N.261.54.A5
CCAGTATGTTCTGTTAACGCTTTTTCAAACGCAGGAACTTGTGGCCCCTGAGTTAGAAAATCAGATTTAAGGACATCAACTACACTATCAATGTCTTGCTGACTGATATCTTGCTTGCCGTATGGAATCACTGTTCTACTCACACTGTAAATTTAGGGTCAACATGCTCTTTGATTAGGTCACGTAGACCTTCAATGGTTTCCCATTCAGTATTGGTACCTGAGTTATACTTAAAACCAAATGGGACTTTTTCAGCTTTGTGATGATTCATATATTCATCTTCTGTGTACGTAAAAGATACAGAAGGAAGGATCGCGTAATAACGTCCTAGATCAATCGTATTAAGAGAATCGGTGTCAGTGATCATTTCTTCATGGAGCTTTTCACCAGGGCGAATACCTACAACCTTAGTTGCCATGCCTGGCGCAATAGCTTCAGCGATGTCTAGAATTTTGTATGAAGGAATCTTAGGAATAAAGATCTCACCCCCCAAATGGTTTTCAATTGCATACATGACCATATTCACGCCATCTTGAAGAGAAATATTAAAGCGCGTCATCTCTTCGTGTGTGATTGGTAGTAAGCCCTCTTCTTTTTTCTGCATAAAGAATGGAATAACCGAACCACGAGAGCCCATTACGTTTCCGTAACGTACGACACTGAAACGAATATCTTTTGAACCTTTAATATTGTTTGCAGCAGCAAAAAGCTTATCAGAAGCAAGCTTTGTAGCACCATATAAGTTAATTGGTGCACATGCTTTATCGGTCGAAAGAGCAACGACATCTTTCACACCACACGCAAGAGCCGCACTAATCACATTCTCTGCGCCATCAATATTTGTGCGAATACATTCAGTCGGATTGTACTCAGCAGTGTCTACTTGTTTGATCGCAGCGGCATGGATGATAACATCAACATCTTCACACGCTTGAATCATACGGTTACGATCACGAACATCGCCGATAAAGAAACGTAATTGAGGAAAATCCTTATGCGGATATTGCTGTTTGATTTCAAACTGCTTCAGCTCATCACGAGAAAATATAATGATTTTTTTTACATCTTGGTAACGTTCTAGAATTGTTTTAATGAACTGTTTACCAAATGAACCAGTGCCACCAGTAATTAAAACTGTTTTATTATTAAGCATTCTTCTGTCCAATTAGAATTTTATCTTCTTTTTATCTCAGTCATTCAAAATCCACTGAGACACTTTTTATTCATTTTGAGACAGTCTATTTTCAACCATCCCTTAAAAAAAACTAGATTTTACTACCTTTGTAAAAACCGCCCCAATAGGCAGCCAAAAACAGCCTTTTAGGCTTGTAGCGCTTTTCACTTGCCAACGACTTACTTGCCACTCTTGCATTTGGGTACGCTACCGCCCTTAGGTTTGGCTCCTAAAGGCAATAATTACAGTTTGTTCGCTTTATGCGGTTTTCATACGGTTTTAAAATATGCGCGCATTCTAGCAAAGTAAGTGCATATTAACCAGTTTGAAATTCACTAAGTTATGGCAAACCACTCACCATGCATTCAGCCAACGGTAGCATCGTACGTCTTGTAAAAACCGGGGTCCTATGTGGTACCGATTTTCTTGTGCTGCGTCGCAGTAGCGCTTTTCTATATCAATAAATATATTGCCGTTGCGGTACAGCGACACAAAGCTTTGGTTGTTGTTTACCGCCAGCAACGCTTTAATTTCAGTACGTGTTAGCCCTTGTGGGTAGTGATTAACAAGCAGTTTCAAAAACTCGCCAATGCGCCCTTCAACCCGGGCGACTTGGATTGAATGAGGGCCTTGATCCGCGCCTCAAACGGGTTGGTTTTGCTATTGGCTTGGAATTTTGTGAGGGCTTGAGTAACAAGCGTGGGATGTTGAGAGGCCGTTGGCTCGGCCGCGGATATTGTTTTTTCGAACTCTATCGTTTGTTTAGGCTTGGTTATTGATTTAGCTGCTTGTGTGGATTTATTGGCCCCTTTTGGCTTAGGCGCATTTGCATGCTTAGTCTTGGCTTTGGCACTTCTTCTTAGCCAGTCGTTCACAAAGTGGCCGATGTGCTCAAAGGGTTTGCGTTTATCGGGGTTGATGTACAGCCAAGCTTGCATGGCATGCAGTTCTTGCAGCACATCTAGCTTTGGGTAGGTGCGTTTTAATATGTCGTAGAACTCGCGATAGATCGGTGCGCTGCCCTCTTTGGTGAGCAGTTCAATCACGGCTTCACTCTTTAAGCATCCTTGCTTGGCACTTCCCGTCTGGGATGTGCCGCTTTTTTTGCCTTTACCATAACTGGGCTCTTCACAAGGAATATCTGTTTTATGTTCTTTATGAAAGATTATGTGTGCCGGAAGATCACTCTCCGTGTTGGATCTTGAGTCACCTAGGTGAGTGTCTGAATGTTCTGTTTTCTGTGCATGTACTGGCGAGACTGGCAATGAGCTTGTTTGTTCTGCTCTGGCGTTGTTTAAGTCAACCTCCTCTAAATCCGACTCAGTTTTGTTGGTTTGGCCTCGATTCGCTTTATCTTTATCGGCTATGTCTAGGCTCTTATCGGTTTTTTCTAGACAGCTGTCACTTTTATCTAGGTATCTATCGGCTTTATCCAAGTAGTTGGCCGTTTCATCGAGATCGCTCTGCTGAATGTGGTGTCCGTCGGGTAGGTGCAACTGGTATATGTTGCTGCGCTGGCGTCCTGAATCATCAAAGCGCTTTATCCGCTTCACAAACCCTTGTTTTTCGAGCTCGTTAACGTGTCGTTTAACGGTTCTTACCGACACTTCACAATATTGCGCCAAGTAATTGAGGGAAGGAAAACACACGCCGCGCGCGTCTGCGTTATCGGCTAATTTCAATAGCACTAACTTGCTTATTGGCGAGCCGGTTTTTAAGGGGATGAAAGAAAGAATTAGAGAAACACACATGGTTAACGCTCCTTGTTAATTAGTCATTCGTACAGAAATCCATTGATATACAGAGCATTAACAACACTTTTTGGCGCTTTAGGGGCGAAAGGCCCATGAGATAAGTTGTAAGAAAAGATGTTTGGTTAATCGCCTCGGATAGATATGCAACATCAACCTTATTAAGCAATGGCTTTTCGAAGCACCTCTCATTTTTCTGTATTCCTCTGTTTTCGTGTTATTCCCGCCAACCCCAATCAAGAATGTTGAAGTACATTGCCTTCCCCATGCAGCAATAAGGTGCTTAATGAAGGCGATAGTTTCTCTTTTTATTTCAGCGTATCAACCCGGCATGGCGAGCATCGAATGCCGTGCTAACTCCCTAATTCAATCGCGCCAACCGTTATTTTTTAGTGATAGTGATGGGTTTGGCCAAGTACTGAGCTATGAAGTTGACGGTTATAAAGAAAGCCATTTGGAAGGTTGTTATTTTAATGAGGATGAATGCGGTGACGCCCCCAGCTATGACGATATTTGCTGGATGATCAGCCGATCGCGGCGTGAATCGCCTCTGGGTTATTACGTGATGTATTTACGTTATGTCAGCCACCACCCCGGCTATGAAAAAACCGTAGCCACCAGTCTGCGACAACACATCGCATTGCACCCTGATTTAAATGAATCGCTATCAACGTCTTTAATCGCCTATTTACAACAACACGAGGATTTATTTTGTCAAACACTCCACCAGCAACTGATCGAGTTCCAAATCAGCCGTTAGAAGCGTCTGCTGATTCACAAAAACTGGCTGACTCGGAAGAGCGAAGTCCTTCGTTAGAGCCTTGTTTTTCACTCGCGCCCTATTCCTTCAGCCTGGTTTCGGTTTTACTCCGTTTGCCTCATTGCCCGGCATTCTCATTTATTACGGTGCATTGCAGCGCCACGCCACCACAGCAAGATGTAGACGTAGCCGAGATTCGTCGATGGCATAAAAAGAAAGGCTGGCGCGATGTAGGGTATCACTTTGTTATTCGTCGCAATGGGGATGTCGAACTCGGCAGGCCGCTGTCGCAAACCGGCGCGCATGTGAAAGGACACAACAAGGGCAATATTGGGGTTTGTTTGGTTGGCGGTTGTAATGCCGAGCTGCAACCAGAAGATAACTTCACACTTGCGCAGCGCAAGGCACTGTTTGGTTTGATGGCTGCACTGCAAGAGCAGTTCTTGATTTCAGATGAGAATGTTAAGGGGCATAAAGATTGGGGCGTGAATAAGGCGTGTCCTGTTTTGAAGATAAAAGCTTAAGAGTAGGTGCGGGATTCGAAAAGTGAGGAAAATAAAGTGAGAGTGGTGCTTTTAGCTCCTCCCCTTTATCACGACTGTTACTTGGCAGAAAATATCAATATAAGGGGAGGCTGGGAGGGGTTGGTTAGGCATTAGCTAGCAACCCCCTCTAACTCCCCCTTTTATTAACATCACCACTCACAATAGTCCGGTGTTCAAGGGGGAGAACCAAAAGCTAAGTCTTCGAATAATTTGAAGATTGGATAAAGAATAGATACGGGTGGCGGGTAGACGGGATTCGAAGAGCTAAAAGAGCAGATTCGAGCAGCGGGTAAACGAGTAACAAGAGATGAAGAACGGATTCGAGATGCGCTTTTCGTATCTCGTTTA
Source organism: Vibrio sp. 10N.261.54.A5 (assembly GCF_041471145.1). Classification (NCBI taxonomy): domain Bacteria; kingdom Pseudomonadati; phylum Pseudomonadota; class Gammaproteobacteria; order Vibrionales; family Vibrionaceae; genus Vibrio; species Vibrio sp. 10N.261.54.A5. The sequence continues at coordinate 4,579 of NZ_JBFRNU010000072.1, forward strand.
CCCGTCACCCGTTACTGTCTTTAGCTCTTCGTTTACCCGGTTACTCGCATCTCGTTACTGCTCTTTAACTTTATTTCTTGTCGCTCGAATACGCGTAGTTGTAATAACCGTAGCCGTAAGAGCTAGATGCTTTCTTCTCGATGGCGTTGAAGATAACGCCTTTCACTTCGATGCCCGATTGTTCGAAGCGGTTGCGAGCCACTTCTATCTCTTTAATGGTGTTTTGACCGTAACGCGCGACCATTAATGTGGTGCCAGCGAAGGCGCCAACAATACTTGGGTCGGTTACCGCAAGTACGGGCGGGGTATCAACAATCACCAAATCATACTCTTTCGATGCCCATTCCATTAGTTCTGCAAAGCGTGGGTGCATCAGCAGCTCTGATGGGTTCGGTGGCACTTGGCCGCGAGTAATAATATCTAGGTTCTCTACCGGTGTGGTTTTCACTGATTGAGCGAACTCTTGCTTGCCGCTCAGCACATCAGAAAGACCATTGTCCCAGTTCACACCAAAGCTTTGTTGTAGGTAACCTTTACGCATATCGGCATCAATCAACAATACCTTTTGGCCTGTTTTTGCGGCTACTGCGGCAAAGTTAGTCGAGATGAATGATTTACCAATGCCCGGCGCAGGGCCAGAAATCATCAAGATGTTGTTTTTCGCTTCGAGCATTGCAAAGTGTAAGCTGGTACGAAGGCCACGCAGTGCTTCAACCGAGAGGTCAGCAGGATTAGATTCGGCAAGCAGAGCTTCGGCCCCCTTAGTTTGTCGCTTCTTTGATTTAAAGCGATTGGATAGCTCAATCTGTAAATCAGATTTTGGTACCGCTGCATAAACAGGTAGGCCGATTTGTTCAATTTGATCGGGGCTTTCAACACCACGGTGAAACGCTGCTTTCACCAACACAAACGCCACACTTAGTATGCCACCCAGTAACGTCGCTAATACAACAATCAGTGACTTCTTCGGCTTTATCGCACCCGCATACGCTTGTGCATCATCTAAGATACGAACGTTACCTACAGTCCCAGCTTTGATAATACTCAACTCTTGAACCTTATTTAAAAGCTGAATGTAGATCTGTTGGTTTACTTCAACATCGCGCGTCATACGTAGTATTTCACGCTGTGTTTTAGGTAACTTTTGAACTTGTTTATTTAAACGTTCTTTTTCTTCAAGAAGAATATTTCTTTTGTCCAATAAAGATTTGTACGTAGGGTGATCCTTAGTAAAACGCTGGCTGATTTCACTTTCTTTAAACGTTAACTCATTCAATTGCGCCTCTAGCCCAACCACCAGCCTCAATGTTGTCTGCGCTTCTAAACCTAAATCAATGGAGTCATTTTTTTGACGGTAGCTATTTAACGTATCTTCGTAACTGTTTAATTGAGACTTAATCCCAGGCAGGTGGCTTTTTAAAAAAGAAAGGCTCTTCTCTGCTTCCGCCGAATTACGCTGAACGTTTTGTAAAAAATAGGTTTGACTAATGTGGTTGAGTATTTCAGAAATTTGTTGTTTGTTCTCACCTGCAAAACTCAAATTAAGAATACCGGTTTGTCTACCTTGTTCAGACAAAGATAAGGATGCCTTTAACCACCCAATGGCCGCAAGGCGACTACGTTTTCCAATAGAAAACTCAAAACCATTTGTCGATTCAAAGCCTGTCACAAATAAACTGTAATCGCCTGCAGTTGCAAGTTCACCTACTTGGCCTTTCAAAATAACGCGCTCATTGTCACGAATCAGTTGGTAAGTACCTTGCTCTGCATCTAAAATTTTAATTTTGTGGGCACCCGTTGTATATAGAGGAAGTACAAAACGGCTGACTTCAATGTGGTTGATGTCACCTTTTAAACGCGCAACACCTTTGCCAACATAAGGCATGTAGATAGGTGAGGTAACGGTGGTCAAATTGAATCTGTCAACGGTTTCGCCCAAGATCATACGAGATCTAATGATCTCAATTTCCGCCGTCACAGAAGACTCCTGAGAGAACATGTCTCCCATATCACCCACCATGGATGAAATACCACCAGAGCTCTTTTTTTCTATTTGAATCAGCGAATCCGCTTTGTATATCGGCGTTGAAAGCAGAGCAAATGCAATACCAAACATCGTAAAAGCAAATGTGGTGAGCATGATTAACCACTTAGCATCCAGCAGGATACCAAGCAATTTGCCTAAATCTATTACATCAGGACTATTTGAAGACGGTTGCTGAGATGGTTGGGTTGTCATCAGGTTACTACTTCCTAAACTAGTACTTTAAAGAGGCGCGACATACAGTTTATGTGCCCTTATCTCTGTGTGATTCATTGATGGTGGTATAACTAAGCGGTTCTATTCTAGACCTTAATTACAATTTTTTCGACCAAGATTGTGCTGCTTCGTCAATAAGCTTATAGGCATATTCAAAAGCTTCACGACTTTGACGATACGGGTCGGGAATGTCTGTTTGGCCAATCCACTGACCAAACAGCATGGTTTTACCACGCGCTTCCGGTGATATTTGAGTGAGCGCTTCCATATGGCCCTTCTCCATAACCAATATCAAATCATACTGGGCACAAAGCTGCGGTGTAACTTGCTGCGACTGATGATTTTCAACATCGACACCATTTTCAGCGGCAATTAAAATCGCCGTGTCGTCTGCTGGCTTGCCGATTAAACGACTCTTTTCAGCAGCGATACCAGCAGAAGCTACTTCTTTATTTGGGAGCATTTTTTGTAGAACACGCTCTCCCGTCGGTGAGCGGCAGATATTTCCGACACACACAACTAAAATTTTACTAAACATAACTGATTTCTAACTTTAATGAACTTATAAACATGAAAAATCAGGTTACACGTTAAATGTAACCTGAGCTCATTACCAATCACGAACGCGCAATACAGATTCAGACAGTTCATTAAAGCCGGAAATGGTTGGGAGCAACTGACTTATCACTCGGTTCCAACGGATAACAGGTGCAGCAGTAACATAAACGATATCATATGACTTTAAATCAAATTCGGTGCCTATCACCAATGCCGAGACATCTTCCATATTCAGTTGGTAGATATCCGCCATACGTTCCGATTTATCATCTGAAGTACGAATAACAAATACACCTGTAGCATCGGCTGCCAGCTGATCAATACCACCGACATTACTCAAAGCTTCTGTTAAGCTCATACCTGCACGGTCAATCTTCAACAATTTAGGATTGTTCACTTCACCCATAACAAATATTTTTTGAGCATCATTGCGAGGAACGTGAACAATATCACCGGCTTGAAGTAATCTATTTTGAGTCAAATCACCCTTTTGCATTAGCGCATATAAAGAAACATATTCTTGCGCACCATTACGGGTTAATGAAACATTTCGCCAATCAGCCTCTTCAGCCAAACCACCTGAACGATTTACTGCATCCAGTAATGTTAAAGGGATATTAGTAATCGCTTGTTGCCCTGGAGAATCAACTTCCCCTGTAATGTAAGTTCTTTGAGAACGAAAACCCGCGACATTGACATCGACTTGCGGACTTTCAATATATTGCGAGAGACGTTTAGCAACGTCAGTTCGAATCTCATCTACCGTCTTGCCTAAAACATTAACACTACCAATGTATGGGTAAAAGATAGTGCCGTTTGAACGAACCCAATTACCCGCCTCTTCAGCGCTACGGTACGAACCTGCTGGAATGGTCAATTCAGGGTGATCCCAAATGGTAATATTTAGAATATCACCGACACCCACTTGGTATTCATATTTTGCAATTTCAATATCTAATGAAGGATTAGCTTGAGAAGCTGATAGAGGTTCACTTCGATAGCTTGATACCGATTGAGCCGTGAGTGGGTAAAGGTTAACCACGTCAGAAACATCAGACTCTTGCTGTTCCTCTGACGGCTGAATTACAGTCTTATTGTCAGTTGAAAGGTGAGTTCCTGGAGTCGTACAACCTGCGAGCAATGCAGGAAGGAGCGCTATAAGGAGACGGTTTTTATTAATCTTCATGTTAACCAAGTCATAGAAACGGAGTGTGTCGTGATATCCCAAAGGACACCCAAAGAAGTTAGAGCGAATAATTTTATCAGCTACGCAGGATTTAATAGAGTTAAGGAAGGCTACTATTGTGACTTCGCTTCCACTTAACATCAAAATAGGGACGCTACCGCCCCTTGATATTCCGCGAGATCACACTGCGTAGTTAATGTGCCCCTAGCAATATTGAACTTGCATAGGCGAATTTCATCTAAAACGTAGCAAAAAAAAGAGCGCTTGCTTCGGTTAGTTTAATCCGTAAGCATTATCCACAATCTGTGGTTATTATCAACCTAGTTGAATGGTCTTAAGGTTAAATAGCTTAAGAGCAGATGCGGGATGCGAGTGAACTAGATGCGAAAAGCTAAAGGGCAGATGAGAGTAGCGAGATACAAATAAACGAAGAGCCTAAAGCCGTGTCGGGATGCTTTTAGCTCCTCCCCTTTATCACAACTGTTGCTTGGCAGAAAATACCAACATAAGGGGAGACTGGGAGGGGTTGGTAACACATAGATTAATATCCCCCTCTAACTCCCCCTTTGATGAACATCACCGATCAAAAACGAACGGCGTTCAAGGGGGAGAACCAAAAGCTAGGCTCGTCGCAGGCTTAATTACTCTCACCTGCTTTAAAGCTCTTCAAAACTCGGTTACCCAAACCTCGTTACAGCCCTTTCCCGGCTCTTCGTATCCCGCTTACTCGTTACCCGCATCTGCTTTCGATCTACTTAACGCTACTCGGCCTTTGGAACCAAGGTGAGCGCGCATCGGTTTGATCGAACAAGTTGTACTGCTTGTTCAGCACTTGGCCGCCGTCACGCGTGATCGGTAACCAGGTAAAACCAGCGCGGCTTGAGCTTGGTTTCACGGTAACGAGATCAAACGGAATCGACACGTAGAAGCCTTTGGTATAACTGCCTTCACCGTACTCTTCGGTTGTCATGTCGGTTAAGCTTACAAACGCACCGGCAATAACGCCACTCTTGAACTGCTTAGAGAAGTCGACACGAGTCCCGACATCACCAGCAAGGAATTTACCGACCCCCACTTTGAGTAAGGTATCGCTCAAGAAATCCCATTGTGGGGTGTAGTAGCCGGTAATAAAGCCAGTTGTGCCTTTATCAATCACCTTGTAGTAAGCCTGATCTTTTTCATGGTATTGCAGTTCTTCATCAAACGTACCAAACCAGCTTTCTGGATCTCGCTGGCTGATCGCCGTCATGTCTGCACCAATCGCCCAGTTTTGGTTAAATGGTCGATACAGAATTTCACCGCCGACGCCAGCAAACATACTCTCTAGGTAACCACCGTAGGCTTGGGTGTAGATACCGTGACCGTAATCCTCAAACCAAGTCAGTTGTAAGCGATCTAAGCGAATGGCTTCGTCTGCATATGAACGGAAAAGTGTTCTTACTCGTGCGGTTTGAGCTGTGCCATCTGTTGGAATTTCGTAATTAAACTTGTCATAGTTATCTATCAAATTCACATACAGAGAACCGGACAATTCGATACTATTTGACGCCCAGAACGAAGCATTGGTGTATAAACCCAAACTGTATAGGTAGAAGTTTTCAGATGAACCAAACGACTGGGCAAGGTGCGGTGTAATCGACACATCGAATCGCTCTCGCCCATCGTGATAAATAACGGATTTCTTACGCTTTAGTTCGTGAGTGTTTGTTGCATCACTGGTTTGAGCATTAAGGTAACGGTTGTTTGCCGCCGCTTTGAATGCTTGTGCATCTACCGTTGTCTCGGTGAGTTCCAACGATTTATCATTTTCAATTATTTTGTAAGTATCAATGTAACGTGGCACCTCATTCGCGATTACTGTAGCACCGCGTTCAACGGCGATACCTCTGTCTCGGTATTTAACCTGAGTGCCCTTTACTACAATGCTGTTATCGTCGACCAAGATCTGCGCTTGTTCATAGCCAGCGATCGTTTCAAGTTGGCCTGCAAGGGCCGCCATATCAATGTCATCAACAGTCTCGACACCACTTGGGCGCAACTCTGCTGTTTCGGTATCTCTCCACACGGAATACATTTCATTAAAGTTGGTCGAGAGGTCGAAGCCAAGGGTTAAAGTATCACCTCGCTCGTAACTCACTTTAGCTGAACCCCAATCAGTGAAACGGTACACAGCACCCACATTCCATGGCGTGTGCTGTGTCATGTCGACACCACCGCGTACTACTGGGAAGTCTTGAGAATAATCATTGCCATCGTATTCAAGCTTCAGGGTCAAAGGCTTATAAGGGGTTTGATATTCAAAGCCGCCATAAACCGCTGCATCGCCTTTAAACCAGCGTTCAAAGTCAACACTGCCACCATTGCCCTTAGTATCTGAAGGGCGATCACAATACTTGTCACTGGCTTTACACAATGGGTTGGTGAAGTTGCCACTGGTGCCCATGTATCCCCAAGCCATACCCAAGGTAAAATCAACAGGGCCGAAGCGTTTAGTAGCCGCGACAAATTCCCCATCAAATAAACCGGTACCACCAAAATCACGCATACCGACCGATACTTCCGGTAAATAGTACCCTTCTTCGATTAAACGCAGTTTAAAGTCGATGCCTTTATCTGTGTATTTAGTACAACCACTGAATGAGTTTTGAGAGCAATCTTGATTGCCACCACCGCTATAAAAGAGATCTTGTACTTGTGTATAACGAATGGTGGTTTCAAGCCAAGGCATCACCTGCAAGCTCACGTTATAAAAGTAGTATTCATTGTTAAACGAAGCACTAAAGTTGAACTCACCTTCTGGTGCCATTCGGCCTGTTGGCATTTGCATTAAGCCAACACCACCAAAGTTCATTTGCGACGTTCTGTATTCTGTGTCGTCGAATGGTGATTTTTCTGCTCGAATCGAAGAGGAATCAATGACTGTCTCTGCTCGAATCGACATGCTATTGGTCATTAATAAAGCACAAGTAACCGATGTGCACACTGCCGATAGAGGGAATGATTTCTGTTTCAGCATTACAGGCCAACCTTATGACGTAGCAAATCGACAATATCTTGGTTCAACGTTGAGTATTCCGATGGCAAAGAGTAGAACGCCATAAATACGATGGCACCTGGTGCTAAGTAAACCGGCTGCTCGTTCCAGTACGCATATTGAATGGTTTGCACCACGCCATCTGGCTGAACAACATACGCCACACTTTTATCTGCAGATTCACCAATAAAGCCATTCGGTAATGCATCGAGGTAATCATTCAACGTACCATGCTCAATCAGATTCATTGTTACCGACTCTTTCATTGCACCCATCAACTGAATTGACACTGGTCGTTGTGGTAAGTACAGAGAAAAGGCTTGAGTTTGGCTGTCTGACGGCTTGTTAGTATGAGAACTTGAAACAAGCAGTGGGTTCTTATCTGGTTGCGAGATAACCGCATTTCGGTCTAGCTCAATAAAAACTCGATTGAGATATTGGAAAGAGGCTAATTGTTGGCGCACTAAGTTTGCTTCTGGCTCTTCTACTGCGAAAGCTTCAAGCTGGTTCAGTACATTGCGCTTTTTGGCTTCGATAGCTTGGTTAGCTTCTTTAAATCCAGTAACTGCAGTCGCTTCAGTATTGGTTATATCAAACAGTTGAGCCGAAAGGGGGAAGTAACCAATAGTACCGTTAGCGTTAGAGCTCGCATTCGCGTTTGCGTCGTCTAATACACGAAGCAGTCGAACGTTAGTTTGATACTCAAGCGTCACACCTTGAAGAGGAAGCTCGATTGTTGTTTTAATCGACGAAGAGCGTTCAGGCGTAACAAGATCAGAAGCCGAAGAAGCGGAGCTCAAAGCAAACAAAGCGCTCATCATTAACAGAGCTCTCATCGTTAATAAAGTTCTCACCAATGGCAACCGACGTCCCATCATTTTTGATGTATGACTCATATAATTCATCATTTTAGTTCATTACCCTGTTCGTTAATTGCTTTGATAATGCTTAAGGACGGTTAACTCAAGCCTTGTCATATCAGGGCCTAAATACTGTATGGTTTTTACCACTTTGCCTTCGCTGTCGACCCAATATTCGTTGGTGATGTCTTGTTCTAATATTGGGAATTGAATTTTTTCTTGGAACTTCTTGGTATCGATAGACGCTAACGGTGTTTCTACCGTTTGATTCCCCGCATACGTCCGGGTGATGTTTGCTTTGTAGCCAAATCGATAGTTGGGTTGCCAGTCGTAAACCGCTTGCCACTTTTGGGCACCGGGGTTAGCTGACACATCAAACGCATAAGCAGAGTCTGGCGACGAGCTGTTTGCAGAAGAGAATGCATTCAACGGTTGGAATGCCAAACCAGATAGGTTTTCGTAAGGAAGCAATAGCGTTTGTACAATACGTCCATTTTCAGTGACGATCATCGCTTTGTCAGAAGACATCCACTTTAACTGCTCTGCGCCCGTTTGCGGGTTTTCACCGACGTACGCTAAGACCATGAAGATCTTACCTTGGTCATTCACTTCGGCATAAATGCTGGAATAAGGTAACGTTTGAATGTATTCCTTGGATAGCTCAACATCGGAGCTTCCAAAAAAGGCTTCATCAAAAGTAGAGTTAACGTCTTGAAACTGCTGAGAACAACCAGCAAGAAAAAGACCAAGGGATATGATTAGAGGTTTAAGCATGACGAGTTCTGCTTCCTAGCAATCTGGTTGCTGATTCCAATATAAAAATCTGATATAAAAAAACCACTTTATGCTTTCACATAAAATGGTTTATACGCCCGACAACAAAAAACTAGTTAGTTGTTGTCGTTACTGTTGCGCCGCCATCGTTAGAAGCAACCGCTACTGCTGCTGCAGCCGCTACTGCTGCTGTCGCTACTGCAACTGTTGTTGCTGTGCCAGCTGCTGCTGCAGATGCACCAGCGCCTGCTGCTGCACCAGTACCTGAACCAGTACCCGCTGCTGTAGTTTCAGCTGCAAATGCAGCACCTGAGAAGCTAACTGCTAATGCAGCTGCTAGAGCCATCTTTTTCATAATGATTTCCATTAATATAAACGTTTATATGTAGAAGATGATTTTCACACCCTCAAACAGTTGCTCAGCTTAAACAACTGATTGATCATGATAGATAATAACCACAATCAAGTAAATGGATAAATCATAAGCAATACCTTATAAAGCATTATTTAGGAAATAGCGTCACATAAAAATGGCCTTAGAGACTGTGGAGGTCAACAAAGCTATGTTTGTATAACGCAGAAGCCAGTACCTATGATCATAAGAGAGCGTAAACCATATCTAACTAAACCCTGTCGCCCGAGCCTTTACCTAATACTGTTTGAATGATGTATTGGAAGTACAATTTAGTATTCAACGTGTGAATCATGCGTTGATCCCACTCCGCGAGTTTTTCCGGTGTCGACATGTCGATATCATTGATTTGAGCTAGTCCGGTTACGCCAGGCCTAACCGACAACACTCCTCTCGACTCTCTTTCATTGATGAGCTCTTGCTGATTGAATAAGCATGGTCGCGGACCAACCAAACTCATTTCACCTTTCAGGACGTTGTATAACTGTGGTAGTTCATCCAGTTTCGTTTTACGCAGGAACCCACCTAATTTGGTGACAGAGCTAGCGCCAACTAAATGAGTGGCAACAGATTTTGTTTCCACTGGCATAGTGCGGAATTTAACTAAAGTGAATGGCTTTTTGTTGCGACCAACTCGGGTCTGAAAAAAGACAGGAGAACCCGTATCAAAATAGCCGAGGAGACAAATAACAACAAATACAGGCCAAAGGAACAACAAGCCAAAGAAAGCAAAAATAAAATCGAACAAACGAATCAAAATATGTGTCCTATCAAATTCGGATTGAAAACGTGGGGGCACTATAAGCACCACTAATCAATAAAGGATACCTGAAAAATTTATGGACAAGAAAGCCATAAACTACCTAAAACGCATCAATGCGACTTCAAGTAAGCTTCTACGGTTCTTTTGATCCCTTGTTCAAAACTTACAGGGGGGTTCCATCCCAATATCTCTTTCGTCAAACCTATATCCACTTGGAGGTTGCCGCATATTCTTTGCGCTATGTGCTGTCTATTTAAAACTGACGATCCAGCTTGTATCCAAGACATTGGGATTGGAATTAATCGCGGTGATTTCCCCATAGCATGAGCGATGGTTTGCATCAATTGAGTTGTCGATACATCCTGATCATCAGAAGCTAAGAAGGTATAGCCCGGAGCTGAAGGGTGCTCGCAACAAGTTAGTATCAAATCGGACAAATTATCCAAATAAACCAAGCTTCTCTGGTTCTTTATAGCACCAAACGGTAACGGAATGCCTTTATCAATCAAACGCATCATAGATAAGAAATTTGCTTTGACGCCAGGCCCATAAACTAATGGAGGCCTAATGATAACCACTTCTAGCCCTGTCTCTTTTGAAAGCTTAGCCAACTCAACTTCAGCTTCATACTTGCTCAAACCATAAGGGTCTTGCGGAGTATTCTTTAAATTCGGTTCAAAGGGTAAATTTGGCTTACTGAATTCACCGTTAACTTTAATAGAGCTGACAAATACAAACCTTTTAACGCCCGCTTCAGCGGCTTGCTTCGCTAGGTTCAAAGTGCCAAGGGTGTTGATATCTCGATAGGCAGTTAAAGCACCTTGCTCACTCTCATTCATTTGATGCACTCGAGCAGCACAGTGAACAACGCAATCCACACCGTCAAATGCACCAGACCAGTCAGTTTCAGCACCGATAGACGAAACCAAAAAGCCGTTAGGCGATAGTTCGATGCTTTTACGCACAACAGGCACAACAGTGCAATCACGCTCTTTTGCTAACTCCACCACTCGAGCACCAACAAACCCCGTACTACCTGTAACCAAAAGTTTCATAAAACAAACCGCTCAACAATCGAACAAATAACAAACAAAATAAACAGTAAACTGATTAGGTAACACATAACAACCAATTACATCTAGCTTACCGCACTTAAGAACATTAAAATACACGCTAAAAACTAACAACAATCAAACTCAAGACGCTCAGTGACACGTTAAGGAATATCATGATCAGACCAATACACATTTTGCTAAATGCTAAACGCAAGCATAAGCGTTTCATCAGTATTGGCTATGATATTTTTGCTATCGTTATTTCACTCTATTTGGCGATTGCCTTACGACTTGGAAACGCATTTTTTGAAGTAGAAGTCGAAGAACTAATAACACTATTTGTTACTGTATCGATCACTATTTATAGCTTTGTTAAGCTAGGGATGTACCGAGCAGTTTTACGTTATATGATGTTGCCCGCAGTTGGCAACATCTTCTTTGGCGTAATAATTTCCACCTTAGCTTTAATTATGAGCGGCTTTTTTTTCCACTCGTTCATCCCTAGAAGTGTTCCATTTATCTATGCAGGTTTGGCAACGCTGACTTTAGGTGGCCCCAGAATCCTCATCCGTTCAATTTATTATCACTGGTTTAAACGTAAGAAGCCCAATGTATTTATTTATGGCGCGGGAGCAACTGGTCGCGATCTAACATATGCCCTAATTCAGGGAGACGAATACAACCCAGTAGTATTACTTGATGATGATCCAACAAAATCGGGGCAAATATTATTTGGGCTTAAGGTCCACCACCCAAGTGAATTTGAACACCTCCAATCACTTTATCAACCCGTGAAACTACTTTTAGCCATAAATGGGATCAATAAAGGCGAACGACTCAGACTAGTGGAAAAATTGTCACACTGGCCGATCGCAGTTCAATCAGTGCCATCAGTAGAAGATATAGCTGCGGGTAAAGCGACAGCAACTGAAGTGAAAGATCTTGATGTTGCAGATCTACTTGGTAGAGCCGCGGTTGACCCAGACAAGGCGCTGCTAGCGCAAAACATTTACAATAAGAATGTTATGGTTACTGGCGCTGGTGGCTCCATCGGCTCTGAGTTATGTCGACAAATTATGTCACAAAAACCCAAAACACTCGTTCTATTTGAGCTCAATGAATACAACCTTTACAAAATCGACCAGGAGCTCAATTCAACAAAGATAAACTTAAAAAGCGAAACTCGAATCGTTGCAGCTCTTGGCTCCGTTCAGAGACAAAACCGCTTAGAAAAACTGATGACAGCGCATGGAGTTGAAACTGTTTACCATGCTGCAGCCTATAAACATGTTCCGTTAGTTGAAGATAACATTGTTGAGGGTGTTCGCAACAACGTTTTCGGCACGCTTGCCTGCGCTGAAGCTGCGATCCAAACAGGGGTAAAAAACTTCACTCTAATCTCAACAGATAAAGCAGTGAGACCAACTAACGTAATGGGGGCAACCAAGCGCATGGCTGAGTTGGTTCTTCAAGCGTTGGCAGATAAGCAAAACACCACCAATTTCACAATGGTACGCTTTGGTAATGTTTTGGGCTCTTCAGGGTCTGTTGTTCCACTGTTTAAAAAGCAAATAAAATGTGGCGGCCCTGTAACCGTCACTCATCCAGATATCATTCGCTACTTTATGCTTATACCTGAGGCAGCTCAGCTGGTTATCCAAGCTGGCGCCATGGGTCACAACGGACAAGTATTTGTTCTTGATATGGGGGAACCCGTCAAGATTCTAGACCTTGCAAAACGCATGATTCATTTGATGGGTATGCAAGAGCATGTCGACGGGGATTCTCAAGAAGGCGATATATCTATAAAGTTCACCGGATTACGCCCAGGAGAAAAGCTTTATGAAGAGCTTTTGATTGGAGATAATGTGGAGGGAAGCGGCCATCAAAAAATCATGACGGCCAAAGAGCAGATGCTACATTGGAATGAGATGCAACCTCTTTTGGAACAACTCGACGGGTGTTGCCATAACTTTGATGAAGAATGCATTATTCAAATATTGTTAGAAGCTCCAACTGGATATAAACCTAATTTAAGTTGATGGATTAAGAACCTAATGAAAGTACTACATGTTTACCGCACTTGTTACCCAGAAACAAAAGGAGGCTTAGAGCAAGCAATTCGTTATATTTGTAAAGGTAGCAGTGAGCAAGGCATCAAAAATACCATCCTAACTTTAGGCTCAGAGAATAAAGAGTATGACTTTGAAGGTAGTCGAATCATTGTCGTCAAAAAAGATTTCGAGATCTCGTCTAACGGGTTTTCATTTAGTCTAATTCGCCGTTTTAGAAAGTTAAGTAAGCAACACGATATAATCCATTATCAATATCCTTGGCCTACTGGTGATTTGCTCAGCCTCGTCGCACCTAAAAAACCATGTTTAGTAAGCTATCAGTCCGACATAGTTAAACAAAAGTTACTAAAGAAAATTTACCAGCCCCTTGAGCAACATTTCCTGACTAAAGTTGACCGAATCATTGCCAGTTCACCTCAATATGCGCAGACAAGCGAAAACCTGATCAAATATGCGAATAAAGTCGATGTTATTCCTCTTGCAATCGATGAATCTACTTATCCAACTGTAAATGAAAACGAACTGAAAAAGTGGGAGAACCGCGTTGGTAGAGGTTTTTTCTTGTTTGTAGGTGTACTTCGATACTATAAAGGACTGCAATACCTTCTTGAGGCGGCTAAATTAAATGGATTACCTATTGTAATTGCTGGTGATGGTCCAGAAAGGGATAATCTAGAAGCGTATATCAAAGAGCACTCACTCACGAATGTGAGACTCGTTGGATTCATTTCTGAAGAAGATAAAGTCGCACTTCACTCTTTGTCAAAAGCCTTTGTCTTTCCCTCGCACTTGCGCTCTGAAGCATTCGGGATTTCATTAGTAGAAGCGCAGATGTTTGGTAAGCCTATTGTAAGTGCCGATATAGGAACCGGCTCTTCTTATGTGAATGCAAATGGAGAAACAGGGCTCACAGTTCTACCTGCAGATGGTTCAGCATTTTCAGAGGCTATGCAGGCGTTGGACAATGATGAGCAGCTATGCCAAAGGCTCGGACAAAAAGCACGCCAACGTTTTGAAAATGAATTTACAGCGAAACGCTATGCGGATAGTTACATAGCGCTATATAACCAACTCATTGCATCGCATAAACTGACAAGGAAGTAAGTTATGGACTTCTTGAGGTAACAGACGCTATCTCAAGGAGTTGCTCAACCGTATTTGACCATTTAAATTTTGAAGCTCTGTTAATACCACTCTGTGCCAGCTTCACTTTATCTATAGGATGATGAATAAGCTTTACAAGCGCATCAGAAATAGCAACTTCATCACAAGGGTCGACAAGAATAGCTCCACTTGCAGCCACCTCAGCTGTCGCGCCAATATCAGACGTAATCACCGGAGCCCCGGAAGCCATCGCTTCAATAACAGGTAATCCAAAGCCTTCATATAATGACGGGTAAACAAAAGCAGCGGTCGATGCATACAAACGCTTTAAGTCATCATCAGCTACGTAACCTGTAAAAATTATTTGACCACGCTCAACCAAATCTTTCGCATTATTCATAAGCTCTGTATTTTTCCAACCTTGATCTCCAACCAAGACTAAAGGGCACTGATTACGAATCGATATGGGTAACAGCTTATAAGCATCAATCAGCTTGCTTAAATTTTTCCTAGGCTCTAACGTTGCCACGCTCAGAACAAAGTGATTATGCTTTATTTTCAGTGAACGAAGTAACCCATCACACTCGCCTTTTACATAAGGCCTAAAACCATCGGCTACTCCCAAATACAACGTGGAACTCTTATCCTTGCTGTCAGGAAAGAAGTCATGAAGCTCTTTCAAAATAAAATCAGAATCTACAACTATATGATCAGATTTAGAAATTGAGCCCTGCATTTTATTCGTTAGGTATGAAACTCTTGTTGCAGGATGGAAACTAGGATGAGACAGGAACGACAAATCATGGACAGTAGTAATTGTTACTCCTTCGTAATCAAAGGGTATGAAGCTTGGTTCAAAATAGACATACCCTTGATTTGCCAAACCTTTTAATCGCTTTTGTGCTCGCAAAGACAACAAATAGTTCTTAAGTTGATAAACACCTGGAATCGCTCTTAAAAATTCCACGACCAATCGTTTCTTGTTTTTTGGAGACTTATCATTAGGCGTCGGATTTTGAAATTGAGAGGCAAGTTCAAGCAGTTCTTCTGGGGTTAACAACTTACCATTCTTTATACCAATAACATCCACATCACACGAGAGTAATTCACTAAGGATATTAAGGGTATAGTAGCCTATACCCGTCAATGGCTCTCTAATTGGTGATACGTTGATCAACAACTTATTTTGCATGATACATGTCAGCCAGAGTTTTCTCGATCATGATCGAGGGAGCCTTGCCTGTTAATGATGTAAGCTTAGCATTATCACCACCCAATACTTTAATCTCATTCTCGCGTACGAAGTCTGGATTAACTCGAACCTTGATACTGTAACCAGCAATATCTTCCATCATCGAGATAATCGATTGTAGTGAAGTCACTTGACCAGAACACAAGTTCACGATTTCAGATTGAGCATCAGATTCCAAAAGGTTCGCATAGGCTAATGCTATATCACGAACATCGCTAAAGTCCCTAGACACATCGGTATTACCTAATTCAATTTCAGAAGCCTTTTTTTGAAAGTGAGACACAATTTTCGGGATCAAAAACTGCCCAGCCTGACCAGGGCCGGTGTAGTTGAATGGTCTAGTAATGATCATTGGGTACTGGCTGAACCATAACCTCGCCATATGCTCCATCGCAAGTTTGCTCATTGCGTAATGATTTACTGGCGAAGGCGTAATCGATTCAGATATACGTGTTACATTCTCTGGATTACCGTATATGTTTGCACTGCTTGCAAGTACCACTTTCTTTAATTCTAGCCCAAGTTCTTTTGCGGCTTCTAGCAAATTCAAAGCACCAAAAACATTAACATCATAAAATGCTTTTTGGTCTGCATGACCAACAAAAGATAGTGCTGCAAGGTGGATAATATAATCAGGCTTTACTTCTTTGAGACACTTCACCACCGCTTTACGATCAGTTAGATCACAAGCAACCTGACCCTCTTTAGCTTCGCGGTAAACGAGCCCAACCACTGAGTAGCCTCTTGAGAACAGTTCACTTTCAACATACTTGCCAGTGAAACCATCAGCGCCAGTTAACAATACTTTTTTCATAATTTAATCTCAAAAAAAATGGCAACAGAAAACTGCTGCCATTTTACAAAAACGTCAAATACTAGAATGAGAAACCTTGCTCATTACGACGAAGATCAGCTTCAACCATCATTGCACACAATTCTTCAAGTGTCGTTGTAGGTTCCCAACCAAGCTCTTTCTTCGCTTTTTCTGGGTTACCGATCAACAGTTCAACTTCAGCAGGACGGTAGAATTTAGGGTTAATTCTCATAACCACTTTACCAGTCGCTTTATCTGTTGCTGTTTCGTTCTCTTCAGAACCATTCCACTCTAGTTCAATGTCAGCAGCTTTGAATGCCATCGTAACAAAATCACGAACTGTTTCAGTGCGGTTTGTAGCAAGCACATAAGTATCAGGCTTGTCTACTTGAAGCATACGCCACATGCCTTCTACATAGTCTTTAGCGAAGCCCCAGTCACGCTTCGCATCCATGTTACCAAGCTCAAGCACATCTAGCTTACCTAGCTTGATTTTCGCTACAGAATCAGTGATTTTACGTGTAACGAATTCTTGACCACGCAACGGTGATTCATGGTTAAACAAAATGCCACTAGTAGCAAAAATGTCGTATGACTCACGGTAGTTAATCACCATCCAGTGAGCATACAGTTTTGCAACACCGTATGGGCTACGTGGGTAAAATGGCGTAGATTCACGTTGAGGGATTTCTTGTACCTTACCAAACATTTCTGAAGTCGATGCTTGGTAAAAACGAATCTTAGGATTCACAATACGAATAGCTTCTAAAAGATTAACCGGACCGATACCTGTAATTTCTGCAGTAGTAAGTGGTTGATCAAATGATACGCCCACAAAACTAAGTGCAGCAAGATTATATACTTCATCTGCACCAGTATTTTGTAGTAAACGAATACTGCTAGAAAGATCCGTTAGATCATATTCAACAAGCTCAAGATTAGGATGATTCTCAATACCTAACTCTTCGATACGCCAAAAGTTCACAGAGCTTGTACGACGGTATGTACCGTATACTTTGTAACCTTTTTCTAGTAACAATTCTGCAAGATAAGCTGCATCTTGGCCTGTAATACCTGTAATTACTGCTGTTTTCATAAATTACCTTTTATACGATATTGATTGTTGGCACATGATGCCATATTAAATAAATAATTCTACTGATAAATTAACAAATTCAATTGTATAAATTTGTCACTCTTGAATCGAAAATTTCATCTACTATTAGTATACTGTAAATATATCACTTCATATCAAACACAGCTTCTAATCGTGCTAGGGTATTTTTCCAAAGAACCGATTCCCTTAAAACCAACTCTTCAGTACCGATAGAAGAACAAGGATTGTCAAACGCCTTTTTTATTCCGTCTATAAACTCAGATTGTTCATAACAAATCTCAAAGTTAGATAACTTATTTGTTAAATTAAAGCCACGACAAGCCTTTTCAGTAGCTATAACAGGCTTACACGACATAATTGCTTCAGCTGTTTTAAGGTTTGAACCTCCTCCAGAGGTTATCGGTAGAATTAACATTTTGGCACCATCTATCAATGCTGCTAACTCATCATTTTCGACAAAGCCAAGTCTCTTAATTCTATCAAAGTTCACAAAATCATAAATCCGACTTTGTTCAGGGGCAAAATCTTCTAAAATCAGAGAACAGCCTCCAACAGCAATGATCATTTGATCTGGATTTAACCACGCCATTGAATTTCCAAGCATAGCCCAAAAGCCTTGTGCATTTGGCGGATAAGCGCTGCCAACGAATAAGGCATACTCCCGCTTTCCAATTAAATGTTTAATTTTATTAATCGCAGTTGTGGTGGGGGTATTAGTTGTAATACCATTAGGACATAACACTAACTTTTTCGCCCCAAGCTTTGCAAACTCATCTAAATCTGTTTGAGTACAACCAATCACGACACTTGCATGGTTACACAGATCGGACTCTAGTTTTTTTATAGAATTAATAACTTCGCAAGTGTCGACGATTTTATTAGATTCAAAAATCGATTTTTTAGTCAAATATTCAATATTTTGAGATGAATAGACTAATTTAGTATTTACTAAAAGACCTTCTTCAAAAAATTTTTTAACTAAAGGCCATAACCATGGCTGTTCTAGAAAAATATAGTCTGGTTTAAATTCTAGTAAGTTCTTTTTTAAGAAATTGTGCATCCCTTTATTCTTTTCACTTTCTAATGCTGTAGCTAAATCATTAGAAAATGGAGTTTTTACAATTCGATTCAGAACGGTATCGCTTAACTTAAAGTCTAATTCGTCATCATAGTATTGATGCGAAAACTCGGAAAAAGAAATGCTTCTAATTTCATGCCCGAGATTAGCCAGCTCTTCTCGAATCTCTTTCACTCTAATTTGCCCACCATGCAAGGGTCTTACTATAGGGTAAGTAGATATTTGCAATACGTTCATTATTTAGCTTCCAAAATATAGTTATGGAAATCAGTGCAGAAGTCATTCCAAGAGCGAGGCTTGAAGTTTTTCTCAACTTTTTCCTGAAGTTCGATTAGGTTCTCAGGTTCATCAATTAGTTTTGTAATTTGATCAAACCAAGCCTGACTATCATTTGGCAAAGCTGGCATAAGACTCTGCGTTGCTTCACTAAGAGCCTCACAATCGGAAACCAAGCATGCTTTTCCATAGCTCAAAGATTCTGCAGCTCCTAAGCCCCACCCTTCGACTATTGAAGGAAACACACAAAACTGACTGTTTTTATAGAGCAGTGATAGCTGATAGTCACTAACATTTGAACGAATATCTACGTACTTTTTAAGATTTTCATCATGGGAGTACAATTCATAAAAATCGTCGACTCCCCAACCTTTCATACCGACAAGAATAAGTTTAGGGGTTTTTTCTCCGTATTTAGATATCAACATATTCCAAACATTTAAGAGAAGGATATGATTCTTCCTAGCTTCTATTGTACTAACGTACAATATATGTCCTTTATCTTTATTCCCATTATCAATTAAATCCACCTTGTTAATGTCATCACCTAAGTAAATAGTTCTTAAATTAGGAATAGAGGAGAAATGGGTTTCTTTTGCTATATTTTCATACGATTTCTTTGAAAAGTCAGAAATGCAAAATACTTTATCACTTAGGTAATTTAATTTATACATATGAGAAAAGAAAACTTTCCCGAAGTAATCTGAATGTACTAACTCTGGATAGGAGATGGGAATTGAGTCGTAAAAACATGTGACAACCTGGAAGTTAGAGTTTTTTTTCATTTCGTATAATAGGCTGTAGTTTGAAAAGTCCCAATCAAGTCCCATACAGATCAATATATCATTTTTATCTAATAATTTTTCGTTCTGAAGCGCTAAATGACTTTCAGGACTGAAAAGTGAGCTTGATATACTGCCTTTTTTATTTGATGAAATTTCAATTCTACTTCTAAATATAGGCTCCAAATACTTCCTTAAAATACCTCTCACTCTAGTAGGGGTTTTTCTATAAATAGATTTAGTTAATTGCATGTACTCTTTTTTTCTAATTAAACTAAATACTATTTTTAGGTAAGTCAACATGCCTACTTTATCAAGTGTAGGTGAGTTAGTTTCAACCGCCTGCCAAGATTCCAACTCATAGTCTTTTAGTAAAGATAATACTTCATTGCGCTCTACATTTTTCAACACAGATTTCGAATCATCAAAAGCTACAAAGCCGCAATTACTAATATTAACTATACAATATTTAGTGAACTCTAATTGAGTTCGCACTATACCCACAGGAAATCTACGCCATTTTTGTAAGGTTGTTATATCAATAACTATTCTACTTTTACTCATATCACTGCTTCTTTAATTTTTTAGATATATAGCGTAATGGGGCAGTTGCCTTCCAGCTAACAGAGTTTTGGATATCACTGACTTGGTTCTGAATTGACTTAAGTTTTGACTCTGCTATTTGTGCTCGAGCTACTGCTTCATCTAGGATAACCTCAAACTGTTGAAGCTTATTTTTAGCATCAACTAAACAGCTTTCAGCTAATTTATTCTTTTCAGCTTCAATATCTCGTTCAATCATAGCTTCATGCTGTGAAGACAATAGATAGTCATCAAAAACATTTGGAGGAATACGAAGCTTATCCCCTATTTCTTTATGTTCATCGGCGACATAAAACTTGTTAAGACCATCAAAATATACAAAGCCATATTGATTTTCAAATAAAATGGATTCCCATTCATGAGAAACGTCAATTTGGGTTGTAGGTTTTGTTGCTTCAATTACGATAATCCAAGGTCTAACACTATCGAATGAAAAACTCTCCAACACATCTTTCTCAGCACCTTCGACATCAATCTTTAAAAAGTGAACATCGCTCGAAACATATTTCATGCATAGTTCATCTAGAGTCAAACCTGGTACTGTTATTTTGTTTTTTAGCGAGTGCTTTCTTTCTAGGTTAAACAAACCTTCTTCGTCCGTAGTCGACCACCCTCTGACATCACTTACGTAAAACTCTATTGGTTCACCAGAAGAGTTAATAGCAACATTAACATTTATATCTTTATTTCGCTCACTCTCTAAGAGGTGGTAATATTCATCTTCTGGCTCTACATTAATCCCATTCCATCCCATACTGTAAAATAATTTAGTTACAGAATCTATTGAAGGATGATTGGCTCCGATATCAATATAGAAACCATGTTCAATATTTTTTAGTGCTCTCCATAACATCACATCTTCCAAATTCTGAGAATATGAAATTATACTCATAATAATTCAACCTCTATTACTGGTTCATTCCAGTTACAACCAATAAACTCGGTCTTATCTATATTTACTACTGTAAAAACAGTTGCCAAATCACGCCATTCATAGTTATTTGTAAGATGGTTGTCACTATCGACTAAGGCTGTTTGAATGGAATAAGTGCCTGGTCCTAAATTTACAGGGAAACGAATAGAAAACTCATAACTAGAACCCACTTTAGGGTTATTTATTATTTGTTTTGTATGCCAAGTATTTGTTCCATACATGACTTGTCCCAACCGGTCTTTAATCCCATAGCCAAGGACTAGAGATTCAATATGCTTATGAACTTTTGCTCTAATCCTAAGATCTACGATATCGCCCACACCAATACTGTCTATACTTCGTCCATCAGTATTAAACATTCTCACATCTTGAACTGTTGCTTCCTTACTACCAGAGATCGTTTGAACCTTACCATCATCTTGGGTTATCTGTTCAACAATGTCGCTTTCTTTCTTTGCTATAAGCGCATTGTAGAAGTCCATTACTTCCTCTGGATCCCCATCTTTAAGAATTACGCCTTTTTCTAATAAGATAGCTCTGTCACAAACAGCTTGAATGGCGCCTCTATCGTGAGATACGAACAACAGTGTAGTGCCTTGCTTTTGAAATTCTCGTATTCGGTTTAAGCTTTTATGTTGAAAATATGCATCTCCAACAGATAGTGCCTCATCCACTATGAGAATTTCTGGGCGATAGGCTGTAACAACAGAAAATGCAACACGCATTTGCATACCACTCGAATAAGTTCTTACTGGTTGATCGAAGTACTCTCCTACTTCAGCAAAAGCTTCTAGTTCATCGATTACCGCATCAATTTGCTCATGCGTAAATCCCATAAGGCCGGCGGAATGATAAACATTCTGTCGCCCCGTAAGATCGGGGTGAAACCCCATCCCCAATTCAAGTATTGCGGAAATCCGGCCCGAAACATGAACACTCCCTATAGAGGGCTTTAAGGTTCCAGTGATCATTTTTAACAATGTACTTTTACCTGCTCCATTCCTACCTACGATTCCAACAGCTTCACCTGCAGCAAGTGAAAAATCAATTCCTTCCAATATTTTTTGTTTGTGAGCTGGTTCAGTATTAAAACCAAACCAAGAGGCTATTCTTTGGAACTCTGATTTATACTCTAAAAACGACTTCCCAACACCTCTAACCTCTAATACTTTACTCATAGGACATCCGCCATTTCTTCACTTGCTTTATTAAACATAATCACTGCTAATGAAAGCGTTATAAATGCAAACACACTAGGGTAAACTAGCAAATTAACATCAGGTGACTTATCGTAAAGTAAGACATTATGGTATCCCATAATCAGACCAGTCATAGGGTTGAGTTTCATTATCCATATATACTTAGCAGGAACGATAGTTAACATATATACGATAGGAGTTAACCAGAACCAAAACTGCAAGACAACATTCATAATCTGACCTACATCACGCATAAACACATTAAGAACTCCGAAAAGCAAACCGATCCCTACGGCTAAACCTAACGTTATTAGAACCAATATAGGAATCCAATAAAGAGCTTGAAAAGGAATATGCCCTAGTACTCCAAAAACTGAAAACATAGCAATAAACATCAAAGTAAAGTTTACTAGACCGCTACCTATAACAATTAAAGGTAGAGCAAGCTTAGGAAACGACATCTTTTTAAGTAAATTGCCATTATCAATAAATATAGTAAGGCAACGACCTAGTACTTCGGAAAACAATGTCCAACCAATCACACCAGAAAGTAAGTAAATTGGATATGCATATTGTGTAGATACTTCCGGCAATTTTGCCGTCATTATTTGCGATAAAATCAACGCATAAACCAGTACCATCGCGAGAGGATTTAGAACCATCCATAAGCCGCCAAGTTTACTTCGAGCAAAACGAGAGCGAAATTCAGTACGAATTGATGAAAGTATGAAGTATCGATACGCCCACAGAGGAAGTAATACTCTTTTCATTTAAAAAGCCTTTAAAGTTTTCAACCTAGAGATAATTCATAGGTCAAGTTAGTCACATAAGCCTCAGAGCTGTTATCTGAGGCTTATGCTAGATAAACGTTAGCCGCGCAAAATAGCTAGGATTGATTGTGTCTTCTCTTCCATTAAGGCGATATTCCCACGTGATTCCACGTTCAATCTAACCACCGGCTCAGTATTTGAAGAGCGCAAGTTAAAGCGCCAATCATCAAACTCTAAGCTAATACCGTCCGTTTCATCAAAAACTAAGGCATCTGGCTGGTATGACTCTAAAACCTTAGAAATTGATTCTTTTGGATTTTGTAGCTTAGAGTTAATTTCACCAGATGAAGGGTATGCACTAATACGTTCTGAAACCGTTTCGGATAACTTCATGCTTTTAACTGACAATAACTCAGTTACTAGCAACCAAGGAATCATACCTGAATCACAGTAGGCAAAATCACGAAAATAGTGATGTGCACTCATCTCGCCGCCATAAATGGCATCCTCTTTACGCATACGCTCTTTGATAAAAGCGTGACCTGTTTTCGACATAACAGGAATACCGCCGGCTTTAGTAACTACGTCAATCGTGTTCCAAGATAAGCGTGGGTCATGAATGATTTTCGCGCCTTTTTCTTTTTGCAAAAAGGCTTCCGCTAGTAAGCCGACAATGTAGTAACCTTCGATAAAATCGCCATTTTCATCAAACAAAAAGCAGCGATCAAAATCACCATCAAAGGCAATCCCCATATCAGCCTTATGTTCTTTTACCGCATTTGCAGTATCTGCACGACATTCTGGCAATAGTGGATTTGGGATTCCGTTAGGAAAGTTGCCGTTTTCCTCATGGTGAACTTTGATAAGCTCCAATGGTATATTCAGAGCTTGAAAACGCTCTTCAAGAGCATCAATCACGTGGCCTGCAGCGCCATTACCAGAGTTGATCACCAATTTCATCGGTTTAATATTCGCTGGCGTAATGTAGCCCATCAAATGATCAGTGTACTCTTTCAAAACATTAATTTGCTTGTAGGTACCTTTAACATCAACGTCAATAAAATCATTGTTTTCTGCTAACGTTTGAATATCTCGTAACCCGGTATCACCGCTAATTGGTCTTGCTCCTTCACGAACAAGCTTCATACCATTGTAGTCCATCGGATTATGACTCGCTGTAACCTCTACACCGCCATCAACGCCTAAATGAAAAGTAGCAAAATAGATTTCTTCCGTGCCAGATAAGCCAATATCCAAAACGTGAACACCCGCATCCATCAAACCGTTAGCTAAAGAGAGTTTCAGTTCTTCACTTGTTAGACGAACATCTCCGCCAACAACAATGGTTTTTTCATCTGCGCTTTCACTTTTTAAAAACTGACCGTAAGCTCGGCCGATTCGGTACGCGATGTCATTATCGAGTTCTGAGCCTAGTTGACCGCGAATATCATAAGCTTTGAAGCATGTTAACTTTGTCATTATTTACTTTCCTCTAAACGTACTACGTCGTCTTCGTTTAGGTATGAACCTGATTGTATTTCTATAAGCTCGAGTGGTATTTTACCGGGATTTTCAACCATATGGCTTACACCAACTGGAATGTAGAGTGATTGATTTTCAGAGATAATTTGCTCTTTGCCATTGCTACTTACTTTGGCGGTACCTGAAACTACGACCCAGTGCTCAGCTCGATGATAGTGCATTTGGAGTGATTGTTTTTTACCTGGCTGTACGGTAATACGATTTACCTTGTAGCGCTCACCGCCATCAATTGCATCAGATTTACCCCAAGGACGATAAACCTCTCTATGCTCTCTGAATTCAGCCCGATTTTCAGCCTTTAAATGCTCAACAATTTTCTTCACTTGTTGAACATTATCTTTGTGTGCGACCAAGACTGCATCTTTAGTTTCAACGACAACGATGTCTTTTACTCCAACCGAAGCTACCAGCTTATTCGGAGCGTAAATATAACACCCTTCAGTATCCTCTGTTATCGCATCTCCATGAATTACGTTTCCAGAGCTATCTTTCTCTGAAACTTCCCATAACGCGGACCATGAACCAACGTCGCTCCAACCAGCATCCATAGGTACAACTACAGTCTTGTCGGTGCGCTCCATTACAGCATAATCAACAGAGTCATCTGGGCACTTTAAGAACTCGCTTTTATCGACGCGAATAAAGTCCATATCTTCTGTTGTGCCATTCGTTGCTTTTGAACAACACTCATGAATTTCTGGTGAGTATTTCTTAAGCTCTTCTAGAAAGACACTCGCTTTGAACATAAAGCATCCGCTATTCCAGTAGTACTCTCCACTTGCTACATATTGCTCCGCGACTTCCAATTGAGGCTTTTCAACAAATTGCTCTACAACGTAAGCCGAATCGCCTTCTTGAGAGCCTCGCTTAATATAGCCATAACCCGTTTCTGGTGCAGTTGGTACTATACCGAAGGTTGCTAACTTACCAGCATCAGCGACAACTTGAGCTTTACGAATTGAGTCTTGGAACGCTTCCGTATCTTGCACTATATGGTCAGCGGCTAAAACTAGCATCACAGGATCATCGCCATGCGCTATCGCTTGCATTGCAGCCAATGCAATAGCCGGAGCAGTATTTCGCCCTGCAGGTTCCAATATAATACGAGCTTCCTGACCAAAAGTACGAAGCTGCTCAGCAACCACAAAACGATGGTCTTCATTAGAAATAATGATTGCTTCAGAAGCCGACATACCACTAATTCGATCTAAGGTGGACTGCAACATCGTTAATGAATTGTGATTATCTAGCGCTAAAAATTGCTTTGGGAACGCTGAACGCGACAGGGGCCATAAACGAGAGCCAGAACCCCCAGCCATAATGACAGGTATAAACATAATTTTTCTTCTTTAATTTATAATCAATACTTTGGTCCCCCCTATTTTGTAGTAAAGCAAGGGGACAAGAATAAATAGTTTCAAACCAGCGCCAAACCACTTAACATTTGGTTGTTATACGCAGGGTTAACAGTGAGCTTTAGCTACATTTCCTTTCGAAGATATACGATACTCATCGACATAAGCTGGTATGAAAACTGACTTTCCTTTTTTCAACGTCACAACCTCACCAGAGTCATGAGTTAACGTCAATTCAGCGTCCAACGGCAGCAAAATTTCGGCACTTTCAGGTTTAATACGCTCATTATTTGGTTTTTTATAAACCGAGAACCTGAAATCAGGAACTGGAATTGGGTAAGTTAAAACACCGTTATTAACTGAAGGTGCTAACTTTAGCGTATCAAATGGCTTCTCTTCAAAAAGAGTACAACTAGCAAGCTCTTGAACATCAATATGTTTAGGTGTTAAACCTGCTCTAAGTACATTATCAGAATTGGCCATAACTTCTAATGCAGTTCCCTTTAGATAAGCATGAGGCGTTCTGGCATCTAAATACATTGCCTCTCCAGGCTCTAAAGTAATGACATTAAGCATTAATGGGGTAAACAACCCAATATCACCGGGATACTGCTCTGACAGGGTTAAAATTAGTGAAGACAGTTCTTGGGTTACATTATCTTTAACTTTAGAGATTAACGAGTCGACTGCTTCAACTTTGTTTTCTCCTTCCAACGAGAGGATACCTACAAAAAATTCACGAAGCCCCTCAGAAGAAGGATTAGCATTTAGGAGTTCAAGCATCTCACTTAACTGTGGGATTCCAACATTTGAAAATAGTGAAATGATCTCAGGAACTGCTCGAAAACCATTCATAGCCAAATAAGGAGTTAGCGCATATACAAGTTCAGGCTTATGATTTGAATCTCTATAATTTCGGTAAGGAGCAGAAAGAGGAACCTCAGCTTGCTCTTCTTTCTGGAAACCAAGCTCAGCTTCCTCTTTGCTTGGATGAACTTGAACAGACAGGGCATTTTCAGCCGCAAGAATTTTAAATAAATATGGCAACTCTCCAAATCTCTCGCTTATCTGCGCAGATAAGAATTCCTCTTTATGAGATTCAATCAAGCGAGACAATAATACTGTAGAATCGCCACTTTTAACTTTCGAGCATCCATTTGGGTGAGCGCCCATCCACATTTCTGCTTGCGGCTCATTATTAAAATTATCGATATCAAATAACTGATTGAACGAAGACTTACTACCCCAAGCAAAATTTTGAATGGTATTATCCATTTCAAAAAAACATTTTTCTTTAGCAGCATCAAACATTTAATTAACTCCAAACACTTTAAACTGATAGCCATCTCAGAAAAACAAGCATGCTACCGCCCTTTGATGTTGGGGCGAAATCACACTACGCATAAAAATGAAGGCTTATAATTCCAAACATTATCCCTAATGTAACTTTAGGAAGCAAAATTTTTTGCTGCTTCTTCCCCCTCTGACATTGATCTCAATAAGCAACCAATGTGAATTAATTTCAGCTTGTAAGTCTTGTCAATCGCCCTATACACCAAACCCCAAAACTCGCTATACTCCTGACCTAGAGTTTTTCGCCCAATAACGAATAAGAGTTCAAGATATGCAAGAGTTAGTTCCATTTGTTCAAGAGAATATGATTTTAGCCATCGTATGGATCGGCTTGGTTGTTGCCATCATTGCGAACGTTATCAAGACATCAAACGCAGCCTACAAAGAGATCACGGCAGCGCAAACCACACACATGATTAACCGTGAAAACGGTGTTGTGGTTGATATTCGTACTAAGGATGAGTTCAAAAAGGGCCATATTACGGACGCAGTTCACATTTTGCCGTCAGACATCAAAGCAAATAGCTTTGGTAGCCTTGAAAGCCGCAAAGCAGACCCAATCATCGTAGTATGCAAGACAGGTCAAACTGCTCAAGAAAGCGCTAACCTAATGGTTAAAGCAGGTTTCGAAAACGTAAGCGTACTGAAAAGTGGCTTAGTGGCTTGGAGCGAAGCGAATCTACCTTTAGTTAAAGGTAAAAAATAGGTTAAAGGCAAGAAGTAAGCTGACCTGATTCAACGAATATGACTTTAAGGTTTTGTCCGGCAGATATGGCGAACAAAACCTAATTTAAATTTTTAAGGACAAGAAAATGGCTGAAGCAGCACAACAAGACGCACAACAAAACTTCGCAATCCAACGTATCTTCCTAAAAGACGTATCTTTCGAAGCGCCAAACTCTCCAGACATGTTTCAAAAAGAGTGGAACCCAGATGTAAAACTGGACCTAGACACTCAAAGCCGTGAACTTGGCGAAGGCGTTTACGAAGTAATCCTACGTCTAACTGTTACCGTTAAGAACGCAGAAGACACTGCATTCCTTTGTGAAGTTCAGCAAGGCGGTATCTTCTCTGCAAGCGAAATGGAAGCTGGTCAACTTGCACATTGCCTAGGTGCATTCTGCCCGAACATCCTATTCCCGTACGCTCGTGAAACAATTTCTAGCCTAGTAGTTAAAGGTACGTTCCCACAACTGAACCTAGCACCAGTAAACTTTGATGCTTTGTTCATGAACTACCTACAGAACCAAGCACAGCAAGCTGAAGGCGAACAGGCTTAAGTCTCAAAAGTAGAACTTAACTCTAACGATTCAAGCGCTAGTTAGCTTTAAAATGCACATCGCAACTTCTGCGATGTGCATTTTTTCTTTACACTGTACTAAGATTGAAAGCTCTGCTTATTTTAGTGGAAAGCTTTTCCAGAATTCTTCGATTTCCCTCAATATTTTTAGGTGGAAGCATGACAGACACAACTCGCCCGACTAACACGACAGACGCTTACGGTAAAGACAGCGCTTACGGCAAAGAGATCGCCATGACTGTCATTGGTGCAGGTTCTTACGGAACCTCTTTAGCTATCTCTCTAGCGCGTAACGGTGCAAACGTTGTTCTTTGGGGGCATGACCCTGCTCATATGGCTCGCCTTGAATCTGAGCGCGCTAATAATGAGTTTCTACCAAATATAGAATTCCCAGAAAGCCTGATCATTGAATCAGACTTAGAAAAAGCAGTGACTTCAAGCCGAGACCTTTTACTTGTAGTCCCGAGCCACGTATTCGGCGTTGTGCTTAATAGTGTTAAACCTTACTTAGCCTCAGACTCTCGAATCTGTTGGGCGACCAAAGGCCTAGAACCGGAAACAGGACGCTTGCTTAAAGATGTCGCGCACGATGTGCTTGGTGATGGGTACTCGTTAGCGGTTCTATCAGGGCCTACTTTCGCCAAAGAGTTAGCGATGGGTATGCCAACGGCGATCTCTGTAGCTTCACCTGATGAAGAGTTCCTTGAACAACTTCAAGAAAAAATCCACTGTGGCAAAACATTTCGCGTATACGCAAACTCAGATTTCATTGGCATGCAACTTGGCGGTGCAGTTAAAAATGTCATCGCTATTGGTGCTGGTATGTCGGACGGTATTGGTTTTGGTGCCAATGCACGTACCGCACTGATCACTCGCGGCTTAGCTGAGATGAGCCGATTAGGTGCAGCTCTTGGCGCGCAACCAGAAACCTTCATGGGCATGGCTGGATTAGGCGACCTAGTACTAACCTGTACTGATAACCAATCACGCAACCGTCGCTTTGGTTTGGCACTTGGCGCAGGCAAAGATGTAGATACCGCACAAGAAGAAATTGGCCAAGTGGTCGAAGGTTATCGCAACACCAAAGAAGTTTGGTTACTATCAGAACGTATGGGCGTTGAGATGCCAATTGTTGAACAAATTTATCAAGTGTTGTATCAAGGGAAAGATGCACACTTAGCAGCACAAGATCTACTTGCACGAGACAAGAAGTCAGAGCGATAACATCGCGTATTCAGTCGTGGGATAAAATAGATAAGATGGATGGTAAAATGAAACACTGTGAACAACAAAAAGTTTGGCAATGCATTGTGAAGGAAGCTCGACAGCAGTCGGAGCAAGAACCTATGCTTGCGAGTTTTTACCATGCCACAATTATCAACCACGAAAGTTTAGGCGCTGCACTCAGTTATATCCTGGCAAATAAACTAAAGACGGCGTCAATGCCAGCAATGGCAGTGCGTGAAGTGGTTGAACAAGCATTCAAGCAGGACCAATCGATTATTGATGCTGCTGCCTGTGATATTTGTGCAACAGTTACACGAGATCCGGCGGTAGAGATGTATTCAATGCCTCTACTTTACCTTAAAGGCTACCATGCTTTGCAAGGTTACCGAGTGGCTAACTGGCTATGGAAGCAAGGGCGTATTGCACTTGCTACTTACCTACAGAACCAAATTTCGGTTGCTTGCCAAGTGGATATTCACCCAGCCGCTCGTATCGGTAAAGCGATCATGCTCGACCACGCCACCGGTATCGTGATTGGTGAAACAGCCGTAGTTGAAAATGATGTATCTATCCTTCAAGACGTGACTTTAGGTGGTACGGGTAAAGAAGGTGGCGATCGTCACCCTAAAATCCGAGAAGGTGTAATGATCGGTGCCGGCGCTAAAATACTTGGCAATATTGAAGTGGGTGAAGGCGCGAAAATTGGTTCTTGCTCAGTGGTTCTTCAAGCCGTTCCGCCTCATACGACTGTCGCTGGTGTTCCTGCAAAAATTGTTGGAAAGCCGAAAACTGATAAGCCATCTTTAGACATGGATCAGGGGTTTAACGGTCGCTCTCAGAACTTCATCCATGGTGATGGGATTTAAGAGCAGATTCGGGATCCGACGAATAGCCGATAGCCGAGATGCGAAAAGACTCGCAGCAGATGCTGATTATTAATAAGAGCAAAATGACGATAATGATGAAACCCGTTCAATCAATGAGCACTGTTCTTTTGATATCTGCCAGCCTTGGTGTTGCTCTTTTGTCTTCATCATCATTTGCTGCATCTCAAGGTGAACTGAAAGGCGTATCAAGCGAAATCTCTCGTCAACAGAAAGCGCTCTCTTCCCAGCAAAAGAAACTCGATAGCCTACAGGCAAACCTCAAGAAGCAGGAGCTGTCCATCGCTTCACTTGAAAAAGCGATTCTAGACAGTAAAAAGCAGCTCAATACTGCTAATGCTAATATTGCTAATTTAGACACAAAGATTAAAGCGCTCACTGCACAGAAAAAAGTCCAGACAGACAAGTTAGAGCAGCTCATTCAGACTTACTACATGACGAGTCGAGCTAAGGCTTCTTCTCACATTCTCAACACCGGTGTAGAAGAAGATCGCATCAGTCATTATTACCAGCACCTTGCCAAAGCTCGCTCCGCAACCATTAAAACGATTGAACAGACGCAACTTGAATTAGAAGAAAGCCACAAACAGCGTCAACTTGAGCAAGAACAGATAGCAACACTGCTAAAACAGCAAACCACCAAGCGCGATACGTTAGCCAAAACTCAAACGCAGCGTAAGAAAACGGTTGGCAGCATCAAGAAAAACATCTCGGGTGACAAGAATTACCTAGCAGAGCTTCAGCGAAATGAAACACGCCTCAAAGCTGAAATAGCGAAAGCAGAAAAAGCGGCTCGAGAACGACGTAATGCAGTCCCGATGGATGGCCTAGCAAAACGTAAAGGTAAGCTGCCTTGGCCGATCAAAGATAAAGTTCTACATAACTACGGTTCACGTCAAACGGGGCAAATTAACTGGAAAGGCATGGTGATAAACGCCAAGTACGGTCAGCAGGTAAAATCGGTTTACTCTGGCACGGTGGTATTTGCAGAGTATCTGCGTGGCTATGGATTAGTGGTGCTACTTGACCACGGTAAAGGTGATATGACGCTCTACGGCTTTAACCAAGCACTTTTAAAGAAAGAAGGTGACAAGGTTAAAGCTGGCGAAGCGATTGCGCTTGCTGGTGACACTGGCGGCCAAACGCGCCCTTCACTGTACTTTGAGATTCGCAGAAACAGCCAAGCCCAAAACCCGAAGAGTTGGTTAGTTCGATAAAGAGCAGATACGGGATGCGAGTATCTTTCTTCGAATCCCGTATACCGCTTACTCGTCTCTTTCTATTTAGAGTTCAACGCCCTTACACCATCTTCTAATAATGTCAGCTGTTCAAAACCTTGCGCGGTCGCAATTGGTTTAACGGTCGCTATCATCTGCAGCATTCCTTGATGAACGACTTGCTCGGTAATTTGGGCTTTTGGAGACATCGCAGACTGATACGCCAACCAACCCGATGCGATCAAGTGAAGAGAAGTGACCATCGATTTCATTTCCGTATCCGTTGCTTTGAGCAGGTTCAACTCAACGAAGGCTCGCATGATATCGACAAGATTCGTTTGCAGCTTTTCTTGTACGGCCATGTAATCAAGGTGGAGTTTTTCATCACGTGACAATATTTCAGGCAGATTCGCATAGAAGAATCGGTACTTCCACATCAGTGTGAAGATAGAATCTAAGTAAGTCTTTAGTAACGTCAGGCTTTCTTGTTGGCCTTGAATCGGTGTGAACCTTTCAAGTAACTCTGTCGAATAGAGAGTAAAGATGTCACGGACAATTTCTTGCTTGTTGCGGAAATGGTAGTAGAGGTTACCAGGGCTAATCTCGATATGCTCAGCAATATGATTGGTCGTAATACTACGCTCACCGTGCTCATTAAAAAGCTCTAGAGCAGCGTAAACAATCTTGTCACGTGTTTTCATTAGTTATTAGTATCCCTATCCGTTTAGGGGTTCAGTATATCGCCACTAAACGGATAGATCGAGCTGTTAACATCTGGTCTAATTAGCATTAGCTAAAATAGAGCCGAATCAATCACTGCCAAACAGATCTCGTGTGTACACCTTATCTGCAACGTCTGCGATCTCTTCTACCATTCGATTAGAAACAATCACATCGGACACCGCTTTGAACTCAGCAAGATCAGAATAGACTTTCGAGTTAAAGAAGTGCTCTTCTTTCAATACCGGTTCAAACACGACGACTTCGATGCCTTTGGCTTTTAAACGCTTCATGATCCCTTGGATGGAAGAAGCACGGAAATTGTCAGAGCCCGCCTTCATGATCAAACGATAAATACCGACAATTTTAGGCGAGCGCTTAATAATTGAATCCGCAATGAAGTCTTTTCGGGTACGGTTTGCATCAACAATCGCACCCACAATGTTGTTTGGTACATCTTGATAGTTTGCTAATAGTTGCTTGGTGTCTTTTGGTAAGCAGTAACCACCGTAACCAAATGAAGGGTTGTTGTAATGATTGCCGATACGAGGGTCTAAGCCAACACCTTCTATGATCTGACGAGAATCCAAGCCATGCGCTTCCGCGTAAGAATCAAGCTCATTGAAATAAGAAACTCGCATCGCTAGATAAGTATTTGAGAATAACTTTACTGCTTCTGCTTCCGTTGAGTGAGTAAACAGTACGTCGATGTTTTCTTTTTCCGCACCTTCCACAAGAAGATTCGCAAACACTTTAGCGCGTTCAGAACATTCACCAACGATAATACGTGATGGGTGTAGATTATCGTACAGGGCCTTGCCTTCACGCAAAAACTCCGGTGAGAACATGACGTTTTCGCAGTTCAGCTCTTGCTTAATACGCTCGGTATAGCCAACCGGCACCGTTGATTTAATAACCATCACCGCATCAGGATTGATCTCCATGACGTCTTTGATGACAGATTCTACAGAGCTGGTATCAAAATAATTGTTTTTAGGGTCATAATCGGTAGGTGTAGCAATGATGACAAATTCAGCATTTTTGTAAGCGGCTTTATCCGTTGTTGCCATGAAGTTCAGCGTCTTATTTGATAGAAAGTGCTCAATCTCATTGTCTACAATCGGTGACTGCTTATTGTTTAGCATTGCCACTTTTTCATCGATGATATCTACCGCAATGACTTCATGATGTTGTGCCAAAAGCATAGCGTTTGATAGACCCACATACCCTGTACCGGCTACTGCAATCTTCATGATAATACCTATAGTTTTGAGTAATTAACTCAACATAATTTATAACTTAGCTTGCCGTATCATACTCTGGTTGGGGAATTATTCCACTAGCCCGCTTTATCCATTCCTTGCTATACTCGTGACAGTTTTGTATTCAAAAGAGTTAGAAAATTATGATTATCGTAACGGGTGGTGCTGGCATGATTGGCAGCAATATTGTTAAGGCGCTTAATGAAGCGGGCCACAACGATATTCTAGTCGTCGACAACTTAAAAGATGGTAAGAAATTTAAGAACCTTGTAGACCTAGACATCACGGATTACATGGATCGTGATGACTTCCTAACTCAAGTCATGGCCGGTGATGATTTTGGTCATATTGAAGCTGTTTTCCATGAAGGAGCATGCTCTGCTACCACTGAGTGGGATGGCAAATACATGATGCTCAACAACTATGAATACTCAAAAGAGCTACTTCATTACTGTGTTGAGCGTGAAATTCCTTTCTTGTATGCCTCTTCAGCTGCAACTTACGGTGAGACCGACACTTTCATCGAAGAGCGAGAGTACGAAGGTGCATTGAATGTCTACGGCTATTCAAAACAACAATTTGATAACTACGTTCGTCGCTTAACCGCGGATGCAGCAGCACACAACGAAACGCTTTCGCAAATCGTAGGGTTTCGTTACTTCAATGTTTATGGTCCACGCGAGCAACACAAAGGCAGCATGGCCTCTGTCGCTTTCCACCTAAACAACCAAATGAATGCCGGTGAAAACCCGAAATTGTTCGCAGGTAGCGAAACCTTTAAGCGTGATTTTGTGTATGTAGGTGATGTTGCGGCTGTAAACTTGTGGTTCTTAGAGAATGGGGTATCAGGCCTCTTTAATCTAGGTACTGGCAATGCTGAGTCGTTTGAAGAAGTCGCCAAGGCAGTTATCAAGCACCATGGTAAAGGCGAAATCGAAACGATTCCTTTCCCTGAGCATTTAAAAGGTGCTTACCAAGAATTCACTCAAGCAGACCTAACGAAGCTTCGCGGTACAGGTTGCGATATCGAGTTTAAAGCAGTAGCCGATGGCGTTGCTGAGTACATGAAGATCGTAAACGCTTAACGGTATATTTCAGATTAGGACCAATAATACACCCTACTTTTAGCGTGTATTATTGGGAATGTCTAACGAATATAATCATTCCCAGAGTGACCGATATTAAGTTAACTCTCTGATTTAAATAATGTAGTGAATGAATGACCACACAACGCAATGATTTTGATCCAAAAGCTTACAATCCTGAGTTTGAATGGGGTTTTCTAGCACCTAAATACTGGGGAACTTGGATTGCTGTTTTGTTATCGTCTTTAGTCTGCTTCTTACCTAATAGCATTCGTTTAGCATTAGCTAAGTTTATGGCTAAGCAAGCTGTAAAAATTAAGAATAAGGCTAACCGCCGAGCTCGCGTAAACCTTGAGATGTGCTTTCCTGAGCAATCTATCGAAGAGCGCGAAGAAACTCTCTATCAGTCATACGTTACTTCCATCTCATTTTTGATGGGATTTGCTTCACTGACACTCAAGAGTAAAACTTGGCTAGAGAATAATACTTCGATAAACGGCCTGAGCAATCTAACCGATATTACAGACAGTGGCGAGAATGTGATCTTGCTGGTGCCACACACATGGGCTATCGATATCCCAGCGGTATTATTAGCTTCACGCAATTTACCTGTATCTGCGATGGCGAAAGCACAAAAAAACAAACTCAGTGACTGGCTAATGCACCGACAACGCGTGCAATACGGCGGTCGTGTTTATGATCGCAGTGGTGGTATCAAACCTTTCATCAAGTCGGTACGTGATGGGTACCTGGGTTACTACCTCCCTGATGAAGATCTTGGCCGTGAGCACAGTGTCTTCGTTGACTTTTTCGCGACTCAAAAAGCAACTATCTCAGGCCTTGGTCGCCTATCAAAACTGAGTAAAGCTAAAATTGTGCCCTTGTTTGCTCAATACGATAGCAGTACAGGCCAATACACCTTGGACTTCTACCCTGCTCTACCATTCCCAACAGGAGGCGAAGAGGAGGACGCGCGTATGATGAATCAATGTATTGAAGACTACGTAAGCAAAAAGCCTGAGCAATATATGTGGATCTTAAGACTGCTTAAGACTCGTCCTGAAAGTAATGTAAACCCTTATAGTAATTAACCACAATACAATGTCCTCTACTCATTTTTCTAAGACAAAAACAGTACCCTTTTTTGCTGCTTGCTTTCCTGTTATATGCATTGCTTATGGCTCGGGATACAACTACTCCAGTATTATCTTACTGCTCGCTTGTATTACCAGCTTATGTTTCAAAAGGCATAAACCCCGACTAAGCTCTGAGGAAAAGCTTTTTTTATATACACTTTGCTATTATTTCATCTCTTTTGTCGTATTAAAGCTTATCCATGGTGAGAAGTGGAGCTTTATAGACAAGCCGAGTAGAGCGCTGCTCACTATTCCTATTTTTATTGCACTACTGCGCTACCCACCATCATGGAGGAGCCTCGCTGTCGGGATAAATATAGCCTCAATTTGCTCAGCGGTAGTTGCCCTATACTTTTTACAAAATTATCCCGAACTAAGAGCATTTGATGGGCGTATTCCTAACCTTTGGTTTGAAGGTTACATGCAGATTCAGACGGGTGGCATGGTCACCACATTTGCTATGTCTAGTCTAGCTATAGCGTTATTGGAAATCAAAAAGAAGAACTATCTATTCTCCATCATGTCTTTGATTGCATTCGCCTTGGCATCTTGGGCCAGTTTGCAATCTGAAAGTAGAGGCTCTTGGTTACTCGTTCCTGTTGCTACGCTTGTAATTATCCACTACAAGTTCAACTTGTTCCGTATCAAAGTTATCCTATTAACTCTTTTTTCAATATCACTTGCAGTTGCTACTCTTAGTACTAATGATACTGTTACCTCTCGAGTCAATGAAGCTATCAGTGATTACAGCCAGTACAACTCAAGCACCAATGCCTTTACCTCAGTGGGGATTCGACTCAACTTATGGAAAAGTGCATCAATCACTTTTTTAGAAAACCCATTAGTGGGTGCTGGCACTGATGGAAGACTCGAAAAAAGAAAATCATTAGGTGATGCTGGCATTATAGATAAGCAAGTATCTCGAATGACTTACCATGAGCATAATCAATTTCTAGAGGCAGCTTCGGTTACAGGGATAATAGGACTAAGTGCTTTAATAGCTATATTTTTAGTACCCTTGTTCCTTTTCTTTAAGATATTGAACAGCTCATCGTCTTGTGAAAATGCTAAGAACTTTAGTCTACTTGGAATAGTAAGCGTTATACTTATGGTTGGTTATTGCCTCACGCAAGCTTTTTTCAATCACAATTCCGGAACAATTTTTTATCTAGTCTGGACTAGTATTATTTTGAGTTCAGCTATGTCTAGTAAAGTTAGGGGAGGAAGATGAAAAATAAGGACCTATATATTTGCTCTACCGTAAGACATCTACTTTTTAGTCTGTATAAATCACAAGGTAGTGCCACATCTTCAATGATAATTTTTTTCTATGATTATCAACACGTTGACCCTAAAAGCTTAAGTTGCGAACAATTGCCAGATAATATTGAGCTAGTCCTGGTTAGTAGAAAGCAGCTAGTAATGTATATGAAGGAAAGTGGTTTTAAAGGAAAATACCTCTTATTCTGTGCATTACGTGGTTGGTCCATACCTGATAATTTAAAATCTTACCTCATAATGTTATTTAAAAAATACGATGGTAATTTGAATGTTGATAGCACAATCAACACCCTATTTCTATATAATGACAATAACAAAATGTCTAGATTATTTAGACTACTATCGGCATCGTACTCAATGATTGAAGATGGTATGGGCAATTATGTTGAACACAAAATAGACTCTAAACCGAAACAACTCCTTCGCTTACTCTCAAATAAAAACCCGAAGCGCTATGTGTTTGGCGAGAGAAAACAATGTAATTATATTTATGCGATACATCCAGAAAAACTACCTAGATCTGTAATAAGTAAAGGTAAAAAACTAGTTTTATCTGAAAACAAAACGAATATTCTAAATATTCACCGCTGCTTCAAGTTTGATAGTTCTCATATTTTAAATAGGAAAACACTAATTATTGCCACGCAGCCAACATTCAATAAACTGAAGGGAAAGCTTATTGATAACGGTTTCTTTCATGAAATTTATGATTTGATAATATCGAAAAGTAGAAGTAAAGGATTTGAACCAGTTTTAAAATTACATCCGAAAGAAAATGAATTAGATTATTTGTCTTTCAAAGAAAGAGGGATAACTTTCTTATCGAACAAACAGCCTTTAGAGCTTTATTTACTATCTAGTACAGACACTGTTAACATAATATCAATTAACTCTTCAGCGGGTATCGGTATGGAAGAGTATTGTAACATATATAAGTTAATTCCTGATAGCGAAGTGTCTAACTTTGTAGATATCATAAGTAAATTAGAAATAAACAAAGATAGCCTTCGAGAGAGAATCTCTATCCAGCTATCTAAAATGACATAATATTTTATTTAAATAATCCAAAAGCTAAAGGGGTTCCTGCTTCTATATTGGATAAAGCTCTTTTTCCTATAACGTCTTCGTAGTGTCTTGGCGCTAAACCAAACCCAGGTCGGATGCTACGAACATTTTCAGGCGTCAATAACTCACCTTTCGCTATGTCTTTTACTACATATAAAGAGCGACGGAACTTAACATTACCTTTTTCAGCTTCTGTTCTTTCGTAGTTCACTTGCCCCATCGCTTGCCAAGCCGTTTTCGTGTCTTTACATAATGCAGCTAATTCATGAGGCTCAAGAGAAAAGCTATCATCTGCACCGCCCCCGTTACGATCCATTGTGACATGTTTTTCAATCAAACATGCGCCTAGAGTAACCGAAGCAACGGCGGTAGCATTGTCGATAGTGTGATCAGAAAGGCCAGATAAAACGTCAAACCGCTCTGCGATATCGGCAATCGTCTTTAAGTTATATTGTTCTGCAGGGGCTGGATAACCGCTTACACAATGCAATACAACCAATTCCTTACACCCATTATCTCGCGCTGTTTTTATTGCTTCTGCAATCTCTTCCTCGTTGGCCATTCCGGTTGAAATAATCATCGGCTTACCCGTTTGAGCAACACGCTTAATCAGAGGTAAATCAACCACTTCGAAAGATGCTATTTTGTATGCGGGAGCGTCTAGCTCCTCTAATAAATCTACAGCGGTAAAATCAAATGGTGAACTAAATATCGTAATACCTAACTCTTTTGCTTTTTCAAACAAAGGCTTGTGCCATTCCCAAGGCATATGCGCTTCTTTATACAACTCATACAGAGTTTGGCCATCCCATAAACCGCCATGAATTTGAAACTCCTCCGAGTCACTATCCATAGTGATAGTTTCATGGGTATAGGTTTGAAGTTTAATCGCATCAGCACCTGCTTTTTTTGCTTCTTCCATAATCTGAAAAGCTCGGTTTATATCACCATTATGGTTAGCAGAAAGCTCAGCAATAATATATGGAGGACAATTAGGACCAATTTCTCGATTATCGATGTATATGTTTTTATTCATTTTCTTCGTATACTCTCAATTTATCTTTCATAAGGTTTCTAATATCTTTCCACTCATGTGAAAAGATACCCAAATGTACTACATCGTGATATTCAGTCCCATTGAAGAAAGCATCTCGATGAGTACCTTCAACTTTAAAGCCAAATTTGGAGTGTAATTTCACTACTGGTTGATTAAAGCCTAAAACCTCACAGCGTAATTTGTGTAAATCTAATTCAGTAAATGCATGCTCTAGGGCCCGATATTCCATCAAAGATCCGGTGCCTCTTACCGCGTTGGGCGACGCACAGGGCGCGAGCACACTT
>NZ_JBFRNU010000073.1:0-18892 GCF_041471145.1 Vibrio sp. 10N.261.54.A5
ACAATGGGTGGTCGATTGCAGACAAGTGGGATACGGTCAGGCTGCGTTGAGCTATTTGGCTCGCTATCTCTATCGTGGTGTGCTGCCTGATGAAGACATCATCAGTATCACAGATGATACTGTCACCTTCCGCTATA
This sequence comes from Vibrio sp. 10N.261.54.A5, assembly GCF_041471145.1. Classification (NCBI taxonomy): domain Bacteria; kingdom Pseudomonadati; phylum Pseudomonadota; class Gammaproteobacteria; order Vibrionales; family Vibrionaceae; genus Vibrio; species Vibrio sp. 10N.261.54.A5. Next base: position 138 of record NZ_JBFRNU010000073.1, read on the forward strand.
AAGAGAGCCAGACCAATGCATGGCGAACGCGCACCTTGCCCACTCTGAAGTTCTTACTGCTCATTTTGCAGCACGCGCTGCCCAAAGGGTTGCAGCGAGTACGAGATTACGGTTTTTTACGTGGTCAAGCACACGCCTTAAGAGCCCGCATTCAACTGTTGTTATTGAACTTGCTCTATATAATGCCGCCGCTAACCGCACCGATAAGAACCAAAGCAATACGAGTATGCCCTTGCTGTCAGCATCAGATGGCGTGTGTTGGAGTAAGTCGACCCATCTAGCCGAAAGGCATTGATAACAAGGAGAATGGCATTGACGAGAGCAGAGGAGATGTAACGACGAAAGAAACGAAAAATAGCTAACTGATTGATATGATTGCTATCGCAACCTTATCTTAGCTTCGCTCGCTTTGAGAAAAGCCTCAAAGCGATGTGCCCTTCAAGTTCAATCGTACAATTTACTTAATAAAGTGGCTTCGGGCTTGTTCAACACTCGGGATTTAGTGTTGGCTGCGCAACACCTTAATCCTTATTTGTTATGTGCGTTCTAAAGCGAACTTCGCCAGATACTTACCAATATCTTCATGGCTTATATAGCAATCAAACAACCTAGCTTTCTCTATGTTGTTATTATAAAAGAATTGAGGAGCAATTAGGATGGTTTGGAAGTCTGTATAGTTCTTAAACTTCTCTTTGTTCATCCATTGTTTAGCTCTTTGCGAATACATTTCCGCTTGATATTCCGTAAAGTGCCCGTCGGATAATTTGTTCTCTATGTGGAGAGCGACCCTGCCACCATCTTGCCCCTCAAGTACCACCAGAATATCTGTTTCGGATTGACGCCTTTCGGTCACTGTACCATTAGTTGCAGGATCAAGCCTTTCGAAGTCAATTATTCCCCAAGGATGGTCTGAACGAGACCACAGGTACTTGTATCCACCACTTCTAAATTTCGTCTGATGAACGAACCATCTCAGAAAATCAGGATTGGTTTCAACTGCATTATTCAACACAGCATCTAACTCTTTCTCTGTGAACTTTACCATTTAGCCTCCAAGCACATAACGCTTTGCTCACCGGTAAATTGGGAGCGAAGCGAGTAATTTATCCGAGTGCAGCAACTTGTTAGCTTCACAAACCACCAGCTACAATTTCTCGCAATGATTTTATCTTCTCTTTTACACCTTCGTCTTTGATTATGTATGTGTCTGCTGCTTTTTCAATAAAGCCTAGCTCCCACTCAGAAAGTAATTGCTCCAACCGTTCACTATGCGACGAAAGCTGGATAAGGACATACTTAATGTCTCTTGGGATTTGGCTCCATGCGTCATCCCTCGTATCGTAGTTTGATTCCTTGCTCTCATGAAAATTCACATTACTTCCAGCGCCATTATTAGTGCACCAAACTTCATATATTTTCAGTAGCTCTAGCGCTCGGTTTAGTAATTGAATTTCTCTCTGATTCAGTATGCTATTTTTCTGCAACTTCTTAAGTGCACCAGATATTTCATTAGCTTTAAATGCTGCAATTGCTGCAATTGCTGCGGCCACTGCCGCTATTGCAGCAAGTAAAGGGGCAAGCGCATTTATTATTTACGCTATTTCACACATTCTTAACTTACTTGCCTCAAGTAAGAGCCTAGAATAGAGTTGCCTTTAAAGTGGATTGTTTTCACCATATTTAAGAACTCGTTAAACTGATCTAACTCCCCGCTTGCTGCTGAGTTTTTCTGCATGAAATCGAGCATGATAACGTAAGCTTGCTGTTCATCGGCCGGTAATGACGACATAGCTTGACCTGATTCATATAAGCTATGGACATTCTCCATTCTTTTTAAAGCTGCTAATTGATGGATTTTGGCAGCAATTTCTGGGTCACTTTCTGCTTTACTTACAAGAGTGTCTAAGTCCGATTTATTTTCGTTTATAGCAGCACGCATAAACAAGCCACGAATGATTCCATGAAGAACTGCAGCAATAAAAAAACCAGCAATAGCTCCCCCAATACCACCTACTACTCCGCCAATTACCACCCCAAGAAACGGAAAAACTGATTTTGAAAACATTCACATACCCCTAGTCTTTGTTTTTGATAAATGGGGAAATAATCAACATCCCAAGAAAAAATACAACTATTAACGGCCATAGTAAGGCTGATATGGCTGGAGCCTCAGCAGTAGCAACCCATTTTCTAAATGGCCAATATAAAAATGCAGCAATAACAAAGTAGACGGCAACCATAGATTTAATTCTCCTTAATGATGATTATTCCCTGTAGCACAGTTTCACGCCAGGGAAGCTAACGCCAAGCTAACGTGCCCGAAACCGTGGCATACACTTTTGCGAAGCAAAAATGCCACGCGTTACGGGTCACTGTTTAGCGTCTTGTTATGGCGCTTTACTTGTAGTGTTGCTGACACCACTTTTCCCAGTTTGTTTCGCCCAAAAGCTTTCGAGCCTTAATGGTGCGAAATACGTTGATAAGTCCCATACAAATACCAAATAGAGATGCTGAGACAAGATACGTTACCCAATTACTTGGCTCTGAATGCCAAAAAAACACCCACATCAACGCTCCCCATAATAGCCCCATAAATAAACCATGGGTTATGAGTATTTTTGCAGGCGATTGAAAAACTAGAGGCTTTTGGGAAGGGTCTTTATATCTAGACCAAATAAACCCTGTTGGCTTAGTTAAATCTGCAGGGACACCCTTCTCAATTAGGTGTTTTTGAATGAACTCTGCCTTTTCCATCTTCACCTCGCTATGCGCACGCTAGTTTTAAATCTAGGGCTTTATCAAAGTTTATCGAGAATTATGATTGAAGTGCTGCGACTGACTTCAAAGTCTGACTGCGCCATAACATTTTAATATTGTGCAAGCACGAATCCATCCGCTTAACATATCAAAAAGGTCACTCATAACCAACTGAATGCTATGCATTTAATATAAAAGTGGGTCTAAACAATAAGTGTGAAAACGTGCAAGCACATATTGCCGACTATGTAACGCTCGGCCTCATTCTTAACCACCCATAAATCTGCAGTATAATCAATAATTTAAAATAAGCCTCTCGTTAAATTCGTGCTCAATCAGAGTTAAAAACCACTCTTTTTTAAGTCATTAATTATTCAACAAGCAATAAACTGTCTGTATGTACAGATTTTGTGAGGGGAATATATGGCGAGTCAATTCATGCAGGCAATTTGCGAACATATGACGATGCGAGGCTATAGTCGCAAGACAATCAAAGCCTACTGTTACTGGATAAAATACTTCATTCATTTTCATAAGCTTAAACACCCTGAACAGATGCATGCCGCTGAAGTTGTCTCCTTTCTTTCTCATTTAGCTAATCAAAAAAAAGTAGCCATCAATACTCAAAAGGTAGCTCTCAATGCTCTAGCCTATTTATACAATCAATTTATTAAGCAACCTCTAGGAGACTTAGGGTTTAGCTATGCGACTCGGTCTCGAAAAATTCCTAGCGTACTCAATCATGCGGAAGCTATCTCGGTGATCAATGAAATAGATCCTAAATATCAACTGTTTTTTCGCTTGTTGTATGGTTCAGGTTTGAAAGTATCGGAATGCCTGAGGCTTCGAGTACAAGATATAGATCTAAAACAAGGGTCTCTCACTGTTCACAATGGGAAAGGAAATAAAGACCGAGTGACAATTTTAAGTTTTTCACTCACTGAAGCTATACAAGACAAAATTTCACAAGTTGCAGTTCTGCTCGCTAAAGATAACTTGAATGGGTTTGGGCCATCTTTGCCTCACCGATTAGGTAAAAAATACCCTAGTGCCTATCGACAACTTGCTTGGATGTACCTATTCCCATCAAAATCCGTCACTCAACACTCTGAGTCGGGGATCGTATGCCGACACCACCTACATGATTCGGTACTCCGAAAAACGCTGAAGAAGGCGACTAACTCTAATAAATTGCGCCACAAGCGAATTAGTTGTCATACTTTCAGGCACAGTTTTGCTACGCAACTTCTAAAGTCAGGCTCCGATATCAGAACGGTTCAAGAGCTACTGGGGCACAGTGATGTTAAGACAACTCAGATTTACACTCACGTTATTGGGCAACACTTTAGTGGCACGACTAGCCCGCTAGACGGCTTATAACGAAACTCCCTCATCGATAGTTGAACCTTGGCTTGATGGCTTCTGTCTGACAAGGTTGTCTGCTATGGTGGCGGCAGAACTTCAGCAATTGTTTAGATAGTATTGAATATGAAAACACTAACCATACTTGATGGCGGCATGGGCCGAGAACTCAAAGAAATTGGCGCGCCATTTTCTCAACCGCTTTGGAGTGCTCAAGCGCTGATTGAAGCACCCGAATTTGTTAGCCAAGCGCATCAAAACTTTGTCGATGCAGGTGCTGAAATCCTAATCACCAATAGCTACGCCTGTGTGCCTTTTCACTTGGGTGCAGAGCTGTTCGAGCAACGCGGTTTTGAACTAGCCACACTGTCTGGTGAGCTGGCTAAAGCAGTTGCAGACAATGCTACCCACACAGTGAAAGTGGCGGGCGCGATTCCACCGCCATTTGGCAGCTACCGACCAGACTTGTTTAAGGTAGAAGAGGCAGCGCCAATCATTCAAACGCTTTACGATGCCCAGGATCTAAACATCGATCTTTGGATAGCGGAAACCATCTGCAGCCTGCAAGAGTTCGAATCCATTCATGCGGTTCTTAAGCAGTCAGATAAGCCGTGTTACTACGCATTCAGTTTGGAAGATACCAAGGGCGATTCTGCCAATATTCGTTCTGGCGAGAGCGTAACAGACGCCATCAAACTTGCCTGCCAATCAAACGCGACAGGCATTATGTTTAACTGTTCAGTGCCTGAAGTGATGGATCAAGCCATTATCGATGCCAAGAAAGTGAACGATGAGCTAGGCCGTGATTTAGAAATTGGTGTCTATGCCAATAACTTTGCGCCTATCAGCAACGAACATGAAGCGAATGACATGTTTCAAGAAATGCGTGAGCTGGATGACCAAGGTTACTTAACTTACGCTAAACGCTGGCATGCACTGGGCGCGAATATTATCGGTGGCTGTTGTGGCATCGGGCCAAAACACATTAAAGCCCTAGCCGATTGGAAACACTCAATACAGAGCTAATCCTGAGCTTCAACTAGAATAAAATAAATAGAGAACAGGTTGAGAAATCTGTTCTCTATTTGTATGTGACGTCTCTGAGTACACTGATACAAAACAACGATTTGGAGTAACTGATGAGCGACACGCAACGAAAAATCAAATGGGGTATCGCAGGGCTAGGCAATATCGCCAATCGATTCGCTACCGCAGTCACAGAGCATTGTCTGCATGGTGAATTGTATGCCGTTGCCGCAAGAGATCACTCACGCGCAGCCACGTTCGCCAACAAGTTTGCTTGCGACAAGGCGTATGGTTCTTATGAAGAGATGGCGAATGACCCAAGTGTTGAAGCGGTTTACATCGCTACGGTTCACCCATACCACCAGCCACTCGCCGAACTGTTTCTAAAGAACAATAAGCACGTATTGGTCGAGAAGCCGGCTTTTACCAACCTTGCTGACTGGCTTGAGATGAAAGCTCTCGCGAAGCAAAATGGCGTGATGCTGTTAGAAGCAATGAAAACCGTGGTGTTTCCCGCATATCGTGAGCTCCAATCATTCTTGGTCGATAACAACATTCAGATAGATTCAATCGAAGCCAGCTTTGGTAACCATCATGACTATGAGCCCGATTTGTTTATCTTCAATCCGGATTTGTCAGGCGGAGCAACACTCGATGTTGGGGTCTATGGGCTTTGGTTCTTTTACGATCTGTGCCGAACGCTGGGTGTAAACCCTTCAAAACCTCAGGTAGAGATGTCGTGTCTTTATGAGGGAGCGAATGTTGATACCAATGCATGCTTTACATTCTCTGGTGATATAAGCGGTAAGATATCGGCATCAACAGTGCAAAACCTTCCCCGATCAGCACACTTGAGTGGACCTGAAACCAAAATCACCATTCACGAAAAATGGTGGAATCCGGCCTTTATTGAGATTGAACATCAAGGCAAAAAGTCGACCATTAACTACCGAGTGATAGGGAATGGATTCGAGTTTGAAATCGACCATTTTTCAGATTTGGTGCTTCAAGGCAAAACTGAATCGAATATCCTGAGCTCAGAGATAACCTCTCGAGTTCTCGATACGATGGAAAACGCACTGATTGATTCTGGCTATTCACATTTAACTCAACCTCGTCGTTAGGAAAAGCAAATTGGGCAACCTTAAGCGTAAGCTTGAACTGTATGAAAAGATATTTCAGGCTTTTGGGCCTGGAGTATCACACTGTCAGGTCAACCAACTGGCCACACTGCTGCACGTGAGTGAACGTCACGTTCAGACCTTACTCAAAGCGATGACAGCACAAGGCTGGATTGAGTGGCAAGCTAGCTCAGGCCGCAGCAAGAAGGCACAACTCACGTGTCTGGTTGAACCCATTGAGGCGTGTTACCAATACGCGCAAACCCAAGCAGATGCAGGCAACATAGAACAGGTGTTTAACACCTTAAGCTTCAACGGCCGCAATGCTAGCGCTGAGTTACAAGCCTTTCTAAGCAATACCAATCCGTCGGCGCAGAATATCGCGTACATCCCGTTTCACCGAGAACTCGAAGCGCTTCACCCTCAACGCGTGCTTAGACGCACCGAACGTTTCTTAGTTATGCAAGTTTGCCAACGCCTAACCTCCGTTAAGCACAGCAAACTCAGCGGCGATCTGGCTTATCATTGGCAGCCTAATCAAGATGCGACACAGTGGCACTTTCAGATTCGCAATGGTGTTCACTTTCATAACGGAAGAACACTCGAACCTCAAGACATAGCACGCAACCTTAACTCTCTCTGCCAAAGCAAAATATGGCGTCGCTGTTATCAGCATATTGATGAGGTCTCTGTCTCGGCAGGCAATGTGGTTGTCGTAAAGTTGAATCAACCTGATTGGCATTTACCGCGCCTACTTGCTAGGGCTGAAGCCTCCGTATTCGATCACTCATCACCGACTGATAGGCTGATTGGATCTGGCGCGTTCTCATTAGACATCTTCTCAAGCAAGATGTTGAGATTGAGCCGCAATAGCGCCTATTCACACAGCACGCCGATTCTGAATCGAGTCGAGTTGTGGGTCTATCAGGAATGGGCACAGAGCAAAGCCTGCGCTCAAAATCAGGTGTGCGTGAAACTGCCCGAGAAGACGACCACCGTGCGTGGGGATGACCATTCTTCCCAACCGGATTTCGGCTCAACCTTCTTTAAGATTCAAAGCCCGATGTTGTCTTCAACCGTTCGTGAGTTCACCGTTGAAGACACCTCTGAATGCCAAGCCCTTTTCGATCAGTTGTCAGTGTCTGGCGACCACAAAACCAGCGTGGAATATGGGCACTACCTAACTCACTACCTAACTACCAAAGACGTCGCGCTGTGCAGTATTATTGATGAGAACGACACCTTCACTTCGTGGTTAAGCTTTTTCACTCGCTTCCCGTTTGAGGAATTAACTTTACCTTCTGAGATGCTAGAGACAATCGAACAAGGCTTAGCCTCAATAACAAACCAACCAGACTTTGAGTTAGCGATGAATGCACTGTTGTCGCTCCGGCATTGGTTGCATGAATCTGGGGTTGTGACTGAGCTCAAGCAAGAGGCGTTCAACTTAGAGGTTTCTGAAAAGATACACGGCGCACAAGTAAATGGTTTCGGTTGGTGCGAACTCGACAAGCTGTGGATTAGCCATTTGTAAGCGTATTTCGTAGCTGAATGTATTTCACAACCTAGCCCAACCAAGCTGCAACCAATCATTATGTTCAGTCACAGCGTAGGTCGAATAGGCTAAGGGTTAGCTCACTAGCGATAATTCAGACTCTTTATAGATACGGTTAGCCACTTTGTATGCAGCCGGAGACATCAGTGTCTCTTTGCATCTGCGCTTAAATTGCTCGACTTCAATCGTTTGTTCTTCCAGTAAATAGCACAGCTCACTCAAGTAGTTAGCTTCAAACACAGCTTGACCAAGTGGTGTGCATTCGTATCGGCTAGACTCTTGGTAGCCAATCGCGGTCAACACTGATTCTGGCAGTTCCCAGAACTTAGCAATGGTGTAAGTCAGGCGAATAGAGTAGCTGTTCATCAGGCGCTTCAATGCCAACGAGTTAGGTGGAACAGAAGGATCAACATGCTTGAAGGCTTCTACCATCATCTGGAAAATGATCATCTTGCCTAAGTTGCGAATTAACCCAACAAAGTATGCCGCTGCTTGATCTTCTTGAGGTGAAGAGTCTTTCATCAACTCCTTAGAAAACGACGCAGTCTGAACACTGTGATTCCAAATTTTCTCACCGAAGTGACGCCAGTAAATATTGTTCCCCGGCGTGAAGTTCTTCATGTAGCTATTCACCACCCCTTCAACGAGCCCTTGAGAACCCATATTTAAGAATGCTGTTTTTAGGTCGGTAACCTGTTTTTCATTGCGTTTGTAAAAGGCGCTATTTGCCAGTTTAATCACATCGGCAGCCATACTCGGCTCGCGCTCAATCACTCTTAACAGAGTATCGACATCAAACTCATCGCTCTGTAATTCGCCCATTAACGTGGTCACAGAGGCTGGCATCACTGGAAGTTCATTAAGCAAGGCTTTTGGAGAGCGAATCAAGCGTTCGATTTGGCAAGCGACAAAATCACTAAATGGGTCTGACTCCGTTCGAAGGCGAGACTCTCCAAACAAATAATCAAGGAACTCACCATCGTGAAGGCTAAGCGTCTTATCGACGATTAATGATGATGGCTGAGCGGACGACGGCGGAACAAAAATTGAAGACTGAACAGAATCAGTAGCAACGGTTTGTTGTTGCTCTTGTTGGGCAAGCTCTGCAGAGGGTTTGTTTTTTGAATCAACAAAAGGTGAGAATAGTGCCTGCAATACCCTTTTAAACATCAATACGGCTCCTAGATGATTATCAAACAATTCGGAATATATAACGGCGGTGATTATCGCACAGTTAATTCATAAACCACACAGTGACAAATGAATCATTAATTTCTCAGCTGTATAGGATCTGTTACTCAACGGGCTGCGAGACTGTGCCTACCAGCATTCACTAGAAACAAAAAAAGCGAGCACATAACGCTTGCTCGCTCTTCCATAAATCTAAACCGTGAAGCTGACTAAAACTAGCGCTCTGCCACTTCCAACACGATCTTACCAACGTGTTTTTTCTTTAAAAACTCATCTTGCGCTTTATGAATATCGGCTAACGGATAAGACTCTGCAACGATGGCGCCAATCTGCTGTTTCTCAATACGGTTGACTAGATTCTGGAATACCTGTGGCTCTAAAACCGTGCAACCAAAAAAGCTGAGATCTTTGAGATACAAAGTGCGAACATCAAGCTCAACCATTGCACCACCAATCGCACCAGACACAGCATAACGGCCATGCGGTTTTAGGACTTCAAGAAACTCTGGCCACTTGTCACCAGCAACTAAATCGATCACCACATTCACGCTGCTTTCGCCTAGCGCGTTAACCAAATCTGCATCACGGGCAATCACTTCATCAGCGCCAAGTTCAAGTAACTGTTGGTTCTTGCTTGGGCTAGTGATGGCAATAACATACGCGCCGCGAGCTTTTGCTAGCTGAATAGCCGCAGAGCCCACACCGCCCGATGCACCTGAGATCAGCACGCGATCAGCTTCAGCCACGTTGGCGCGAGTCAGCATGTTTTCTGCGGTCGAATAAGAGCATGGGAAAGACGCTAGCTCAACATCCGACATTGTGCTGTTCACCGCGTAAGCATGCTTAGCTGCTACTTTGGTGTATTCAGCGAAACCACCATCGCATTCAGATCCGAAATACCATGGCTGTGGTAGATCTTGTCCATAAACCTCGGTCAAACAAGGCTCAATCAGAACACGCTCACCAATACGATCAGCCGAGACTTCGTTACCAACAGCTACAATAAAACCGCACACATCGGCACCTTGGATGCGAGGGAATTTCAACGCTTCACCCGACCAACTGGCATCGTCTGAATCATCACTTTTCGCATACCAACCGATTCGTGTGTTGATGTCGGTGTTGTTCACGCCTGCTGCCATGACTTTGATCAGCACTTCATTAGGCTCAATTTGTGGAACAGCAATGTCTTCACGGTACCCAAGCATTTCTGCCCCGCCGTGTCCTAGCATCTCTGCGCCTTTCATTGTTTTTGGTATCTCGAAATTCATACTGTTTCCTTGAGTAATTTTGTCACCATCTTCTGTGCCGATGCCACTGCTTCTTCGCCTAAGACTGGCCACGCGCTTGATACTCCTTCATGAAGTAAAAACAGCGGTGTCGCGAGCTCCTCTCGCAGGCTCTGCTTGCCTATTAGCAAACGAACTTGTTCTTTATGCTGTGTAACCGCTTGGCTGATAAGCTCATTATCGGGAAACGCGGCCATCGCATTCATCGACATACACCCGTGCGGCGCATATTCTTCTAACCATTGTTGAAGCTTGTTGAAGATATGAGTAACCGATGCGAGCCCCTTTTCAGGCGACGTTTCCAACAAGAAATCTAGGTAACGTTGGTGTCGATACTCCAAGGCACCAACGATCATCGCTTCTTTTGAAGGGAAGTGTTTATACAAGGTTCTTAGGCTTACATCGCACGCCGTTTTCAGCTGTGCAACACTCGGCTCAGCAAAACCTTGCTGGCTAAACGCCACTTCAAGGCTTGCTGCAATCTGTTCTCTCAACATAGTGCTCTCTCAATACCCGACAAAGGGTAGAATGATTGTTCTACTTACAGGGTAGAACGATCACTCTACCTCTGTCAATATCCAAATTTACACACCAAGAAATGATAAATTCCGCGCCAAACAGGACACGGAATTTATCAATACAGATGAGAGACTTAGCGTTTAAGCTGGAGTCGACTGCGTATCGTCACCAGAACAGATAAAGCGCCACAAAGTACCAACACTACACCTAGATCTTGGAGCATTCCCGCTAAAGCGAGCCCTGAGCCGATCAAGGTGTAATACATCAAACCAAACAGTGCGCCTGCACTTCCTGCTTGAGATTGGTAACGTACCAACGCTCGGCTCAATACATTGGGAATCGCAATGCCAAACGCCATAACCACCAACATCATTGGAAGCAATAACCAGATCGTGTGTTGTGAAAAATAGACACCCACCGCACCTAATGTTTGAAGCCCTGCTGCGATACCAATCAGAGACATTGAAGACACTTGTCTCTTCAACAATGTCTTGTTCACCAAGCTTCCCAACAGAGTCCCGAACCCAAGCACAATGCCGCTGTAGCCAAACTGCTCAACGCTAAATCCAAGTTGAATGAAGGCAAATGAACCCAATTGATAATAGGAAAACAGTGCAATATTGAACGACGCGACCAGCAACGCAGACATCCATATATCGCTATCTTTGACCATGTGAATACTGAGTGACTTTAACTGCAATGGCTGCTTAGATTGTTGCGTTTCAGGCAATGACCATAGGCTATGTGCCAACAGCACTAACACCATAATAAACAGGGCAATAAACACATATTGATGCCCGCCCGCTTGGCTTAGTTGACCGCCAAGAAGCAGCCCGATGATTGGACTAATCGACAGCCCCATCCCCATGTAACCAAACACCTTGGCCAGTTCCGCGCCGCTAAAGGCATCGCGCAACATGGTTTGTGTCACCACCGAGCCCACCGCAAGCCCGAAAGCACCCATGGCTCTGGCTATCATCAACCAAACAAAGCTATTGGTTTGCATAGCAATGAGTGCTGAACAAGCGAATAACCCCATGCCCAATAACATGGTTGGTCGGCGCCCCCACTTGTCAGCTAACACGCCCCATACCACCACACCCACCGCAAATGCAGAGAAGTAAATCGATAGGGTTTGAGCAGCTTGTGTGTAACTGACATCAAAGGATTTCGATATTGAATCCAGAGTCGGGCTATAGATGGTTTCTGCGATTTGAGGGAACATCAGCAATAGCACCATTTGCCATAAAGAAGGTTTTGTTTTCATCATTTTTCCAAGACCAGTGAACTTGACGAGGAGTCTAGGGGAAACTAACCTTGGCTCGTTAACAACATTAAAACCAAAAACAACAAGATTAGGACAAATGGCATTAATCAGCGAAACGATTGAGTTTGATGCAGACAGCTTACCTGCGCCCGTAATAGGGATTGCGGCAGAGCTAGGTCAGCATGATTCAGGAATACATCACCACGTAAAAGGACAGTTGCTGTATGCTCCGCAGGGTTGCATCGCCTTGACCTTAGAAAACGCCATTTGCATTTTGCCGCCGACTAAAGCCGTGTGGATCCCGCCTTATACCAAACATCGCGCGCAGATGACCAATGTGGTTGCTTATCGGTCGCTCTATTTTGATAGCAGTATTTACACCTGCCCAGAAGCGATTGAAATTGTGGAAGTGAATGAGCTTTTAAAAGCCCTGATCAATAAGATGGCTTTCTGGGATTGGGATGTTGCCCGCGAGCAAACCACCAATACCGCCAACCTATTCTGGGAAGAGTTTTACAGTGCTAACCAACACTCGTTTATCTTGCCACTACCGACAGATCGCCGCTTTAAAAGCTTTTGCAAACAAGTCCGAACCGCTTCCTTTCTTGCCCCAGCCCTCTCGACATTAGCGAACTCGGTTGGCGCAAGCACCAAAACGATTACTCGATTATTCAAAGCCGAAACAGGCATGACTTACCAAGAGTGGCGACAGCAATGGCGCTTGTTTAAAGCGATTGAACTGCTCTCAGAAAACCGACAAGTCGTTGATGTGGCTCATCTGCTAGAGTTCTCATCCAACAGTGCGTTTATCGCTTTTTTCAAACAGCAAACTGGACAAACCCCGTTGGCCTTTACCAAGTTAGGGGCGTGATTGTTGTTATCCAAACTCTGAAGTTTTACTGAGCTCAGATACAAAAAACCAGAACATGAGTTCTGGTTTTTAATGCCGATTCAACTAATCAATCAACACCAACGAATCGAGAATCCCTTTGCCACTGTGGATTCCACCTTCATTTTCGCTGGCAGGTTTACTGCGGATCAAGTAACCCGCGTAGCCGTCTAGCTCTGTTACTGGTTCACCTTTGAAGTAAACGGTGAACAAACCCACTTCGCTGACTAAGTCTGTCACGAGCGTTTGGTGAGTGTCACGCACTGCAATGGTCGGCACGTCACGTTCATGCGGGTACAAGCGCTGCATCAATGCCCACGCGTCATACTCTTCTGGTTTAAGCTGGCTCAGTTGTTCGCTGATGTCGTCACCAAAGACACAATGACCACCGCCCTCACCTTGGTTTTTCAGCTCCCATTCTTGCTTATCAGCTTGTGTGTTAAACCATTCAATTGCTTCATTGGTGATAGGCTTCATATCAGCCAGAACACTCTTGACCAGTTCGGCTTCTTCTCGCGTTAAACCCCAGCGGGCGTATTCTGCTGCTGACATCATGGTCAGCAGCATTTGCATGGTTTTGCTGGTCGCTAATTGCTGGCTGATAGTCGCGTTCATTGCGACATGGTGTTGCTCCATAAACAAGCGAGTCTGACTTAACGTATGGCAACACACCGATTCATTTAGCTCTGGAGCCCAATAATCTGAATACTGGTAGCCAGCTCTTAAATACACCACATCGACAGCTCCGACATCTTTCAATAGCAGGCGTTGATTATCGCCCGATGAAAGCTGACAGCTCAACTGTTCAAAAGTACGACGCACCGTGCATAATTGCCCACTCACAAGCATCTTCAATGACTTGTTGCGGAATCGATGGCATTGGATTCATTTAGATATCTCATTCTTGGCGGGCATTTGGCACCCGTAATAAGACAATGCTCATTCTAAAAAGACGAAATAAATTTAAAAAAACTTATTTCGCCGTTTTGATCATCGTAGCTCGCGGTTTACAGCTGAGGTTCTTGGGTCTTATTGACTATGAGGTCGCGAAGCCATTTGTGGCTTGGTTCAGAATCAAAGTAACGGTGCCAAAGCAAAAACAAACCACCGGGAACCAACTCAATAGGAATCGGCTTCATCACCAGTTCGCCACTCTCAATATAGTCACGAACCGAGTTGTACGGATAACACATCAGCAAATCGCTTTGTTTGCACAGCTTTACTGCGCTGGTGATGTCCGACACGTTGGCGGCTTTGTTAATTTGAAGCTGTTTGGCTTGCAAGATTTCCAGTAGCAACCAGTCGCCAACGCCACCGGTCACCAACTGAATATGACGGTATTTAAGGAAGGCTTGCAGATTCCACTCTTCTTGAAGTACTGGGTGATCATTTCGCATCAAGCACACAGAGTAATCTTGCAGCAACTCGACGTGGTTTAGCTCGGCAGGGATATTTTGAATGTGGGTGCTAGCCCTTTCATCGAGCTCAAAAATTCCAATCCCGAAATCGACCTCACGCTTTAGTAAGCGCTTAAAGGTTTCGCTGCTCCAAGTAGTGCTGTTTACCGTAATGTTCGGCGCATCTGCTAGCGCGTTAGGCATAAATTTAGGGTAAATCGCGGTATAAGCGGTTTCAACAAGATCGATATTAAAAGTACGTTCGCTGTCTTTCGGCTCAAAAATGTCCGGCACGGTTAGCTGTTCAACTTGCAGAAGGATTTGATGAATTTTAGGCGCTAAAGAGGTGGCTTTCGGTGTTGGAAACAGGCCTTTTGACTCACGTTCAAACAAAGGGTCGTCAAACAAAGAACGCAGCTTAGTGAGTTGTTTACTCACCGCAGACTGACTAAGGAACAATCGCTCTGCCGTTTTGCTCACGCTGCGCTCTTCAAGCAACACGTGTAAACACAGCAGTAAATTCATATCACATTTGAGTAAGCTTTTAACATCTACCATGATATTCCTTAAATTCAGATTAATGATGACTTTATGTCACTTTAAATCATATCACAAACTTGTTAATTTAAGCCCATGTAACCTATGAGTTAATAACTCAAAAAATAATAGACCTAAGGAATACTCATGAACTTTCTAGCACTCCCTAAGATTGATCTGCACTGCCACCTAGACGGAAGTGTTCGTCCAGACACCATTATTGATCTGGCGAAACAGTACGGAATCGAACTTCCAGAAGACCGTGAAGCGGTAGTAAAGTCTCTAACAGTGCCTGAAGATTGCAAAAACCTTGATGAGTACCTAGCTTGCTTTAGCCTGCCACTGCAAGTGATGCAAACGGAAGAAGCGATTGAGCGTATCTCTTTTGAGCTTTACGAAGACGCAGCACTAGAAAACGTTAAGTACCTAGAAGTTCGTTTTGCACCGATTCTTCACGTAAACAAGGGCTTGTCTCTTGATGCAATCATCGCAAGTGCGGTTAAAGGCATGAAGCGTGCAGAAGAGAAATACGACATTAAGGGCAACTACATCATGTCTGTACTTCGTATGTTCCCGAAAGACTCAATCAAAGATGTAATCGACGCTGGTAAACCATACCTTGGTAAAGGCGTGGTTGCGTTTGATATTGCAGGCGGTGAAAAGCCGGGCTTCTGCGCTGAATTCCCTGAGTACACGCAATACGCTATTGAACAAGGCTACCGCATTACCGTGCACGCTGGTGAGCAATGGCATGGTCAAAACGTTTACGATGCAGTAACTATGTTGGATGCTGAGCGTATCGGCCACGGTGTCCACATCCAAGGTAACGAAGACGCATACAACATCGTTAAAGAGAAGCAAGTTGCACTTGAGACTTGCCCAACAAGTAACGTTCAAACTAAATGTATTCACAAATTCAGCGACCACCCAATTGCTGAATTCAAGAAAGACGGCATCGTTGTAACGATCAACACAGATAACCGCACTGTGTCGAACACTACCATGACCAACGAAGTAAAACGTGCGTGTGAAACATTCGGTCTAACAAAAGAAGATTACGTAGAAATCTACAAGTACTCTGTAGAAAGTGCGTTTGCTTCAGACGAAGTGAAACAGCACCTAATGGGTTTCGTTGAGCAAATCTAATTGGTAAAGCGCGCCTTTTGCTGAATAGCTGGGCTCACTTAGCATTAATGCTTAAAGGTACAAAATAGGAAGAGAAAGGCTGAGGCTTTTCTCTTTTTTTATGTCCAATTATCCGTATTCTAATATCGATGTTGACGAATGGGATGCAAACAATGAAAACAGAACTCGAGAAAATGCTGTCCGGCGAGATTTTTGATGGCGCAGACCATGAGGTAGACCACATGCGCACTCACGCCAGCAAGGCGCTATCAGACTTGAATCAATGTTCAGACGATACTCAACTACCAAGTCTTCAGGCTAATCTGTTTGGTAAAGTAGGAAGCAGCGTTGTCCGTCCTCCTTTTCATTGCGAGTTTGGCAAAACCATCGAGATCGGTGACGACACCTTTATCAACATGAACGTGGTGATGCTTGATGGCGCGAATATCAAGATTGGTAACAATGTTTTAATTGGACCAAGCGTCCAATTCTATACGCCATCACACTCCCTTGATTATCGTAGCCGTCGTAAATGGGAAACTTTCTGCCTACCTATCACAGTCGAAGACGATGTGTGGATTGGTGGAAACTCAGTCATCAACCAAGGCGTTACGATTGGCGCTCGCTCTGTTATCGCAGCGAACTCAGTGGTTAACAGTGATGTACCACCAGATTGCCTGTACGGCGGCACTCCAGCCAAGTTGATTCGGCATTTGGATACTGAGCAATAAAGTTAAATAGAAAAATAAAGCTCATTAAAAGAACAAATAGAAAAAGAGGCGATGTTCATGATGAAACAGCGCCTCTTTTTAATCGATTCGTTTTAGCTTTTATCAGTCTTTTCTATCCGTCGTTTTTCTACTTATCTTGCCTACCTAGATTATCTACATAGAGAAACCTGACTAAAATAGATAGCTTGAGAATTTCGCTACATGATCACGTAAATTCGACGCCAAGAGCACGAAGTTCGTTCTCACATTGCGCAGAATCGATAAACTGAATACCCGCCATACCTACGGCTTTTGCTCCTTCTACGTTGTAAGGCATATCATCAATGAACACCGTTTCTGAAGCCTCCAGTCCATTATTTGAAAGCAACGCTTGGTAAATCTCAGGCTGCGGTTTAAGCATGCCAAGTTCAGCGGATACGGCTGCGCCATCAAACAAAGGCCAAAATTCGTAGGTGGCTTTTAGGTGTTCAACAATCTCGACCACGTTGTCGGTAAGTGCATACACACCATACCCAGCACGCTTTACGCGCTCGATAAGGTCGACAGAACCATGCAATAAGATCTGCGTTTGCTTAACGTAATAGAACAGGCGATCGCACTCTAACGGGGACAAGTCGAGTTCTTGTTGATAACGAAGCTTGGCCTCACTTTCGGTCAAGAACCCTTTGTTCAAATCCATCCAAATCGTACTTTGAAAAATAGAACGAGCTCGAGACTCCAATTCTTCAGTATCACCAAAAGTAAGCCGGGCAATTTCCAGAGGTGCCCAACGCACAATGACATTGCCTACATCAAACACCACATTTTTGATTTCATTAGAACTCATACACACTCCCGTATCACCATGTCATTGATGGAAAAACGACACAAAGTGCCGCACATCAAGATTCATAGCGAACGTTTATAAATTTAAAACCTTGGTTAGAATATACAATCAATAGAGTACAAAAAAGGCCATCATTACGACGGCCTTCTCAATATTCAAAACGATACAACCATCAACATAGATCAGCTTTAGATGACACGATTGTCGATGCGCCGTCAGAAGTATTTTAACGATAGAACACGGCTCATTTCCCATCATCTAATTGGCCTTCTATGTTAGAATTATCGGCCAGTTCGGAATGCGCTGAGTATCTGATTTAGTTAACTATAATTTAATCACCATGAGTGCTTTTTTAAGTTTTTAGAATGAAAAAATATGAATTAGTTGTTCAAGATATTGTGAGCAAAATTTGCCAAAACAGTATCGGCCATAAGCTTCCTGCAGAAAGAGAACTGTCTGAAATATATGGATTATCTCGTTTCACGATTCGTAAAGCACTAGCCAAGCTAGAGGCTATTGGCATGGTGAAATCTAAGGTGGGTTCTGGTTACTTCGTCAACACTTCTCTCATTGGTACACCACTGGTGTACAACTCCATCACTGAAAACAGTTTTGAAGAGATCTCTTATAAAAAGCTCCAGTTGAATAAAGCGCTACCCGATAACCACGAACAGCAGATTTTTTCTTTAGACGACAATGACTACATCTGGAAAATTAGACGGCTTCGATTGATTAACAACAAAGTAGTTCAGATTGAAGAAGCCAAGATCCCTGTCAGTGTCTTCCCAGAGATGAATGCCGAGATCATTGAAAGCTCAATCCAGAAACATGCATTGGCGAAAGGTCTTCAGATCGATAGCTACTTAACGACGTATCAAGCGATCAACGTATCTAAAGAAGACGCGGAGTTGCTCGGCTGCAAAAAAAATGCCGCGGCGATGAATATCACCAACCGAGGTTTCTTAGCATCGGGGGATCTATTCATCGTCAGCGATATCATCGACATCAAATATCAATGCACCTATCACACTCCTTTTAACAATGAGAGCATGAGCTTCCGAGATAAGAAGTAACCTTTTAATTCGATTTAATATGGTTAATTTTTATAGATATAAGTTAATTACTCTATAGATTAGCCACTAATATTATTTCACATCTAATAT
>NZ_JBFRNU010000074.1:0-889 GCF_041471145.1 Vibrio sp. 10N.261.54.A5
TAGGGCGTGTTGATCTTTGCTGTACATTTCGCGTTCAACAATACATCGGTAGCCACATTAACATGAATGCCAGCGATAACATGCTGGCATAATTCCTTTCTAGCTTGTCATATCTACTTGAAATAGCTCGATAATGCTTAATTCTCCCAAAGGCATTTTCGACCAAGTGACGATACTTGTATAAACACCAATCCATACTGTCTTTGTCTATATCTTGTCCGTAATTGCGTTTAGCAATTACCGTTTCTCCGCCACGTTCCTTAACAAAAGTACGGAAAGGTTCGCTGTCATATCCTTTATCACAAACGATTGTATTAACTTCATCGAGTTGCTCAACTAAGCTTTCGGCATGCACTATATCGTGGCGTTGTCCCTCTGATAAATCAAAGCAAATCGGCAGGCCACCACTATCTACGGCTAAGTGAATTTTTGTTGAGTTGCCCCCGCGACTTTTTCCTATTTGCTCTGAACTTTCAGTAGCTGCACCTGTACTATGCTGATGTGCTCTAACTATAGAGCCATCAAGAAATACCCATTCAAAATCAGCCATGTTAGATAAACTTTTGAAAAGATTATCTAAAATCCCTTTCTTTGACCAAAGATTAAATCGTCTGTAAACGGTACTCCACTCTCCGAACTCAGAGGGTAGATCTCGCCAAGGAATACCTGTTCTCATTCGATAAAGTATTCCTTCAAATGTCATTCGATGTTCAGTTTTATCGTAAATACGACCTGTACTTTTCATAACTTGGAGTAGCAGTTCCCAGCGAATATCAGTTAGCATTGTTCTTGGCATGGTATTGGTTATGGTTTTACTTTTGGCGAAGCAAATTATAACTCTTTACCATGCTGTTCAAAAAACACTCACGAAAGATCAACACGCCCTAGT
>NZ_JBFRNU010000075.1:0-58093 GCF_041471145.1 Vibrio sp. 10N.261.54.A5
ACATTAACGAGAACGTTAACGCATCTAAGAGCCGTATTAAAGATACCGATTTCGCGAAAGAAACGACTCAGATGACTAAGTCTCAGATCCTTTCTCAAGCTTCAAGCTCGATTCTTGCTCAAGCGAAGCAAGCACCGAACTCGGCACTTAGCCTACTAGGTTAATCGATTGAAAAGCCACGTTGACCGATAGTGTTGACGTTAGGCTTCCACAAATTAGCTCGTGGTGAGAGATGAGCGCTAAACAGACCCAGCTTCGGCTGGGTTTTTTATTGCCTGAAATTTGGAGAAGAGAGGGGAGTTGTGGTGTTGGTAGTTGATTGGAAAGCGAGATTCCCTATCACGTTCGTGCCTCACTGTAGGGAATGACGGGAGTTGGGTATTGGTGACTCTATAGCTAACTGTATAGAAGAGGTCGGTTTGAGTAACAATCACTCAGGCTTAAACCATAGTGTTTAATCGTCATCCCAGAATCGAACCGAGCGAGATGTCAGGGATCTCTGTTCGTGAGAGGCCCAAAGAAGAAGGGGATTTGTAGTTGTTAGGTATAAGGCCAAAGCGGCTGGTAATCTGGCATTAGAACTATATAGCAGGCACAAAAAACGCCACCCTTAGGTAGCGTTTTAATTAAAGCAGATAAGTAATCGAGATTACTTAGTTACTTTAAGAACTGGAGTTTCGCCAACAGTTACAGAACCAGAAAGCTTGTTCAGCTCTTTGATTTCGTCCATGTTAGAGATAACAACTGGAGTAAGCGTAGATTTTGCTTTCTCTTCTAGAAGCGCTAGGTCGAAAGTGATGATAGTGTCACCAGCTTTAACAGATTGACCTTCTTCAGCTACACGAGTGAAGCCTTCGCCTTTAAGTTCAACAGTATCGATACCGAAGTGAACGAAAAGCTCAACACCGTCGTCAGACTCGATAGAGAATGCGTGGTTAGTTTCGAAGATCTTACCGATAGTACCGTTAACTGGAGCTACCATTTTGTCGCCAGCTGGTTTGATCGCGATGCCGTCACCAACGATTTTTTCAGCGAAAACTACATCTGGCACATCTTCGATGTTTACGATTTCACCAGAAAGAGGTGCGATGATTTCGATTGCACCAGCATCAGCGCTGTCATCAGATACAAGCTTTTTCAGTTTGTCAAACAGACCCATTGTGTCATGCTCCTAACGTTTAGTTTTATTCTGTAGAATATACTATACCAATCTAACAAATTAGACGACTATTTTTAGCCGTCTAACGTTATTAAGCGATTGGCGATTACTGAGTTTTCTCAGCGATGAACTTTTCTACGCAAGCTTCAATTTCAGCAGCTGTTGGTAGAGATAGTGCTTCGTCAGCCATAGCTTTAACTTCAGCGAAGTTAGAGTTACGGATTACTTTCTTAACTTTAGGGATAGAGATACCGCTCATAGAGAACTCATCTAGACCCATACCAAGAAGAAGTAGCGTTGCACGCTCATCACCAGCAAGCTCACCACACATACCAGTCCACTTACCTTCAGCGTGTGATGCGTCGATCACTTGCTTGATTACTGTAAGAACAGCAGGAGATAGTGGGTTGTATAGGTGAGAAATCATTTCGTTACCACGGTCTACCGCAAGAGTGTATTGCGTTAGGTCGTTAGTACCGATAGAGAAGAAAGATACTTCTTTCGCTAGGTGGTGTGCGATTGCAGCAGCTGCTGGAGTCTCAACCATTACGCCGATTTCGATTTCTTCATCGAAAGCTAGGCCTTCAGCGCGAAGTTCAACTTTGTACTCTTCGATTGCTTTTTTCAGTTCACGGATCTCTTCAACAGAAATGATCATTGGGAACATGATACGTAGTTTACCGTGTGCAGATGCACGTAGGATGCCACGTAGTTGGTCACGTAGGATTTCACGACGATCCAAGCTGATACGTACTGCACGCCAGCCTAGGAACGGGTTCATCTCTTGTGGAAGGTCCATGTATGGTAGGTCTTTGTCGCCACCGATATCCATAGTACGGATAATCACTGACTCGCCTTCCATTGCTTCTGCTACTTCTTTGTAAGCAACGTATTGCTCTTCTTCAGTAGGAAGCGCGTCACGGTCCATAAATAGGAATTCAGTACGGTACAGACCAACGCCTTCACCGCCGTTACGCAGGATACCGTCACAGTCTTTTACTGTACCGATGTTGCCACAAACTTCTACACGGTGACCGTCTAGAGTTTCAGCGTGTAAATCTTTTAGTTTTGCTAGTTCAGCCGCTTCTGCTTCAAAATCTGCTTTGATTTTCTTAGCTTCTGCTAATTCAGCTTCAGAAGGGTTGATGATGATTTTGTTGTTCATCGCGTCTAGCACAAGCATGTCGCCGTTCTTAACTTGCTTAGTGATATCGTTAGTACCAACGATAGCTGGAAGCTCAAGAGAACGTGCCATGATTGAAGTATGAGATGTACGACCGCCGATGTCACAAGCGAAACCAAGAACGTAGTCTAGGTTGATTTGTGCAGTTTCAGATGGCGTTAGGTCGTAAGCTACTAGGATAACTTCTTCACTGATGTCTGATAGAGACACAATGTTGATGCCTAGAGCATTTTTAACGAAACGAGTACCGATATCGCGGATATCAGTTGCACGTTCTTTTAGGTACTCATCATCAAGAGATTCAAGCGCACAAGCTTGCTCTTCGATCACAGTGTGGATCGCGTTGTCTGCGTGCATTTTTTCTTTCTTGATGAGTGCTAAAATCTCTTCTTCTAGCTCTTCATCTTCAAGCAGCATGATGTGGCCTTCAAAGATTGCTTCTTTTTCTTCGCCAAAAGTTTCAAGTGCTTTTTGCTTAACAACTTCAAGCTGTTGAGAAGATTTGTTACGAGCGTCAAAGAAACGCTGTACTTCTGCTTCAACTTGGTCGTCAGAGATAGATTGAGTGTTTAGGACAATTTCATCTTCTTGAAGTAGTAGTGCTTTACCGAAAGCAATACCGGGAGATGCTAGGATGCCTGAAATCATAGCCTTACCTTAGTTGTTCAACTGTAAACGGGAGAGTGTGTGACTTTAAGTCGTCGACTAATGTCGCGCTTATTCCTATCTATTTCGAACAAAGCCACTTTGCTATGCAAAATGGCTTTGAAAGAAGGAGACCGTATTAGTGTAGTTGATCCATAAGAGCAACTAGGTGGTCTACTGCTTGCTGAGCTTGAGGACCTTCAGCTGAAATAGTAACGTTAGTACCTTTTACTAGGCCTAAAGTTTGTAGTTTGAACAGGCTTTTCGCGCTAGCGCTTTTGCCGTTAGAAGTCACTGTGATGTCAGCGTCGAAAGATTTTGCTTCTTTAACGAACTGTGCAGCTGGACGAGTGTGAAGACCGTTTTCTGCTGTGATTTCTACTTGCTTCTCGTACATTTTATATACCCCAATTAATTTATTTTTTGTAAGTTTGTAACCAGATTAGCTTAACTGCTTTAGCCCAAATGCGCTAGAGGCTAGTACGCCATGTTCGTGTTAGAACTTAGACTGGTTATAAATTTTTATCCAGCCATGGTCGTCTTTTGCTGAGTACTCATGACTTTCAGAATTTGTTTATTGCTTCTTTTATTTTGAAGCGAAAAATAAAACAGACCTGATATTACCAAAGGTGGGGCAGGGATCAACAAAAAAGCCCCTAAACGGGGCTTTTTTGGACGAAAAATTGATTTGACCACATATTATTGTTGGTTCTCTTTTTCCGTAAAGATGCCAGCAAATAGGGCTGTGCTTAGGTAACGCTCACCAGAGCTTGGTAGTACAGTAACGATAGTTTTTCCTGCAAATTCAGGTAGTTCGGCGATTCTGTTTGCTGCTACAACTGCCGCGCCAGATGAGATGCCTGCAAGAATACCTTCTTCTTTCATTAGGCGTTGAGCCATCTCAATCGCTTCTTCAGAAGTTACCGATTCAACACGGTCAATAATCTCTAAATCTAGGTTTCCAGGGATGAAACCTGCACCGATACCTTGAATTTTGTGTGGAGCTGGTTTGATTTCTTCACCTGCAAGTGCCTGTGCAATCACTGGAGACTCAGCCGGCTCAACCGCGACTGAAGTAATCGCTTTGCCTTTTTCACCTTTAATGTAACGACTCGTACCAGTGATAGTACCGCCCGTACCAACACCCGCTACAAACACGTCGATTTCGCCGTCTGTTGCTTCCCAAATTTCAGGACCAGTCGTCTGCTCGTGAATCTGTGGGTTAGCAGGGTTGTTGAACTGTTGAAGTAGCAGGTATTTGTCTGGGTCTGAAGCAACAATCTCTTCTGCTTTAGCAATCGCGCCGTTCATGCCTTTTGGTGCTTCAGTTAGCACAAGGTTTGCGCCAAGCGCTTTAAGCAGCTTACGACGTTCTAGGCTCATTGATTCAGGCATAGTTAGCGTTAGTTTGTAACCGCGTGCTGCTGCTACGAATGCAAGTGCAACACCTGTGTTACCACTGGTAGGTTCAACAAGCTCGATACCTGGCTTAAGCGTACCTGCTTTTTCTGCTTCCCAGATCATATTAGAACCGATACGGCACTTAACACTGAAGCTTGGGTTACGAGCTTCGATCTTAGCTAGGACGTTACCTTTGCTTACTTTGTTAAGGCGGACTAGAGGTGTGTTACCAATCGTTAGGGTGTTGTCTTCGTAGATCTTGCTCATGCGATATTCCTTCATTTAATGACAGAACTAAACGTAGTATATCAATCACTTTACCGTCTAGTGTCTTTCGATGTTTGTTCAGCTTGAATTTAGATTAAACAAGTTGAAAAAAAGGTAAAAGGATTAAAAAGTTATATCATATAGATATGTAGCAGAATTGACGCCTATCTTTATTGAAATCAGAACTTCAAAAAGATAGGCGAAACTAGGAAGTGTAGAAAGGGTTAGAGACGAGAACTATAGACGAGAACGTAGAGCTTGGTCTTTAAACTCAGCAACCCACATTGCTGTCGCGCCACAAACGGCAACGGGCATCACAATCAGGTTTAAAATTGGAATAGTAGTGAACACAGAAACAAGCGCGCCAAAGCTGTAGCTCTTACCTTGTTTTTGTTTCAAATTGTTTCTCATGTCATCAAATTTGATTTTATGGTTATCGAACGGGTAGTCGGCGTATTGAATCGCTAACATCCATGCTGTGAAAATGAACCATAAAAACGGAGCAACGGTTTGCCCTAGTGCTGGAATTAACAAAAGTAGGAATAAACCGATCGCTTTTGGCAGAATGTAGACAAGCTTGCGCCATTCTCTCGCTAATATACGTGGGGTATCTTTGAGGACATCAAGTAAACCATCGTCATTAACTTTTTTACCGCTCAACAACTCTTCAACTTTTTCCGCGAGTAAACCGTTGAACGGTGCGGCAATGAAGTTAGCGAGCGTGCTAAAGAAATACGAGAATGTGGCCAAGACGGTTAACACAAGTAATGGCCATAAAATGTATGACAACCACGACAAGAAACTTGGCAATGCACCAATCCAACCTTCAATCCAAGTGTTTAGGTTGGAGAAGATATAAAACAAGGCACCACCAACGAGTAACACGTTCGCGATAAGTGGCATTAGTACAAACTTACGAATGCTCGGTGATAAAGCGATTTTTATTCCGAAAATAAAATAGCCAAAGCCGGAGCGGGGAACAGATTCAATAGTCATATTTAAATTAGGTCACATGTGAATTTGGTTAAATAGCAAACATGTCTAGTGTACTCGACCGAAATTAAGAAAAAAAGCGTGGTGAAAATCACACCATGTAAGGAACTAATTGTATTAAGTTGTTCTAAAACAGTGGCTACTTTTGATAGAGTAGTGAGATTAGCCAAATTAACCCAACTTAGTGACAGCGTGTTTATAGCTAGTTGACTAAGAAAGCTGAGAGCGAAAAATGCAGGAATTGCGATTTGTACTCATTATTGTTGGCGCATTAGCTATCGCCGCATTATTGTTCCATGGTCTATGGACGAGTAAAAAAGAAGGGAAAGCAAAGTTTGGAGATAAGCCGCTCGGTAAGCTTGATAACGACAGCTTAGATGAAGCAGAAACTATTCCAAACCGTTCATTCGCCCCAGAAGATGATTTTGAGATAATCCGAAAAGAACGTAAAGAGCCGGATTTTGCTGTTTCACCCTCTGATACTGATCCGCTGATCGACTCAGATCCGCTAACAGCGCCACAAGCGAAAGAAGCTTACGAAGATGATATCGAATTAAATGATCTTCCTTCTTTCAGCGTAGAAGACCCAATTAAGGTTGAAAGTGAACCTGAAGTGATTGAGGAAGAGAAGGACGTTGAGCCTGAAGTTCCAAGCTTTGAGTTGACTGACGAGCAAAAAGAAAACCATGCCGGCTTTAAAGTGCAGTACGGTTCGTTTGAAGAGCCTTCTGAAACAGTTGATGAGCCAGTCGTTCCAAACGAAACGCTTACTCAAAGAGAGCCCGTTGTTGCGAAAGAAGTCGTGACTCCGCAAAGTGCGACTGTTGAAGAAGCAAAACCAGATGAAGAACTTGGTTTAGAAGTGATCGTTCTTAATGTTCACTGTGCTGGAGAGATCCCATTCGTTGGGACTGAACTTTTCCGCAGCATGGAGAACAACGGTTTAACTTATGGTGAGATGTCTATTTACCACTGCTTTGCACAATCTACAGATGCACCAAAGGTTATTTTCAGCGTTGCAAACATGATGCAGCCAGGAACGCTAGAACATGATGATCCTGCTGACTTCACGACTAAAGGTATTTCGTTCTTTATGACGTTGCCTTGTTATGGTCAAGCTGATCAAAACTTCAATGTGATGCTGAGTGCGGCGCAGAAAATTGCTGACGATATGGGCGGAAACGTGTTGGATGAGTCACGCAACTTAATGACACCAAACCGTTTATCTGACTACCGCAAGCAAATCAGAGACTTTATGACGGCATCGAATGCCTAGCCGTATTGTTTAGCCTTGTAAATAATCTATATTTATAGAAAAGGGCTCCTAAGGGAGCCCTTTTTGATATTTCAATCACGATAGAGAATGATATGAAAGAATCGATTCAAGTTACCTTAGAGCAGTTAAGAGAAACTCTGCATTATCACGCCGTTCGTTATTACGTAGAAGATAGCCCTGAGATCCCTGATGTCGAGTACGATCGATTAATGCAGCAATTGCTAAAGATCGAAGAAGAGAACCCGGAACTAGTGACGGTAGATTCTCCGAGCCAACGTGTTGGTGGTCAGCCTCTCGATGGTTTCACTCAAGTGACTCATGAGATCCCAATGCTTTCTCTGGACAATGCTTTCTCTGATGAAGATTTGGATGCGTTCAATAAGCGAATGTCTGATAGAGCGCCAACCGCTAACCTCAAGACTTTCTGTTGTGAACCTAAGCTTGATGGCCTTGCAGTTAGCCTACTCTATGTGAATGGTATTTTAGTTCAGGCTGCGACACGTGGTGACGGTGCGACGGGTGAAAACATCACTGAAAACGTGCGTACGATCAGCTCTATCCCACTTAAGTTACAAGGTGAAGGCTGGCCGCAGCGTATTGAAGTTCGTGGCGAAGTGTTTATGCCAAAAGCGGGTTTCGATAAGTTGAATGAGATGGCGTTGAAGAAAGGCGAGAAAGTATTTGTTAACCCACGTAATGCCGCCGCAGGTAGCCTGCGTCAGCTTGATTCTCGTATTACTGCGAAACGTCCGCTAGCTTTCTACGCATACAGTGTCGGTGTTGTACAAGGCGCTGAGCTATCAAATAGTCACTACCAACGCTTTTTACAGCTTAAAGGTTGGGGCTTACCTATGTGCCCCGAGACTAAGCAACTGAGCTCTCTCGAAGACGTGAAAGCCTATTACCAAGATATTATGACTCGTCGTGATGCTCTGGCTTACGAGATTGATGGCGTTGTTATCAAAGTCGACGATATCGCGGCTCAAGAAGTACTTGGCTTTGTTGCACGAGCGCCACGTTGGGCAATTGCTTATAAGTTCCCAGCTCAAGAAGAGATTACACTGCTCAATGACGTTGAATTTCAGGTGGGCCGTACTGGCGCTATTACGCCGGTTGCTAAACTTGAACCTATCTTCGTTGGTGGCGTGACAGTCAGCAATGCCACTTTACACAATGCCGATGAGATTGCGCGTTTAGGCGTGAAGGTAGGCGACAGCGTTATTATTCGCCGTGCAGGTGACGTTATTCCACAAATAGTGGCTGTTGTACTAGATCGTCGCCCTGAAACGGCTAGAGACATTGTTTTCCCTGATGCTTGCCCAGTATGTAGTTCTGCGGTTGAGCGTGTAGAAGGTGAAGCTGTAGCGCGTTGTACTGGCGGTCTAGTGTGTCAGGCACAGCGTAAAGAAGCGCTTAAGCACTTTGTGTCGAGAAAGGCGTTGGATGTCGATGGCCTTGGCGTAAAAGTGATAGAGCAGCTTGTGGACCGTGAAATGGTAGAAACGCCCGCTGACTTGTTCAAGCTTAGCGCGGGCGTAATTACAGTTCTTGATCGTATGGGGCCTAAATCGGCGCAAAATGTAGTTAGTGCACTTAATAAAGCCAAAGACACAACATTGGCACGTTTCCTTTATTCGTTAGGTATTCGTGAAGTGGGTGAAGCAACTGCGATGAACTTGGCGCAACACTTCAAGACGTTGGAGTTGGTTCAAGCAGCAACCCATGAACAGTTAGTTGAAGTGTCAGATATTGGTGACATCGTAGCAAGTCACCTCACGAGCTTCTTCTCGCAGGAGAAAAACAGAGCTGTAGTCGAGCAGTTGCTAGAGCTTGGTGTTAACTGGCCTGCAATCGAAGCTGTTGCGGATGACCAAGAGCTACCGTTAGAAGGTAAAGTGGTTGTGTTGACGGGTTCATTGTCGCAATTAGGTCGTAGTGAAGCGAAAGCCGCTTTGCAGGCTTTAGGTGCAAAAGTAACCGGTAGCGTGTCTAAGAAAACGGATATCTTATTCGCGGGTGAAGCCGCTGGTTCTAAACTGACTAAAGCACAAGATTTAGGTATCGAAATAAGAACAGAAGAAGATCTAATAGCCCTTATTTCGTAAGTAAATACAGATAAAAAAAGCTCAAAGGCACTCCTTTCAAGGGAGTGCCTTTTTTGTTTCTGATATAAAAATGAGGGCTTTTTAATTGTTGAGAATTTTGTTCCTATACGAACTCTAAAATCAGGACAGTGACGCTGCTCAACATTAATGAAATACCATTGTAGTTGTATCAAAAATGCGAGTCACTTCTATTTTTATAAGAGCGCGCTCCACTCAAGTGTTTGATATTTATTATTTTTATTGTTTTTGGTTGTGAGCTTTACGATTTATCGATCTGGATCACTAAGTGCCTACTAAATTTGCACCAACTCATATTTTTTTAGATGAAAATTAAGTTCTCATTGATCTTTTTGAGGGCGAAGTTAGTCTTAATGCCATGGATGCACATGATGTGTATAACCAGAAAGGAAATAGAGAATTCAGAGTTTAGGGTTCTCAAACAAGAAAAGGTATTTCTCTCTACGGCGGCCAACTTTAGGCGGGGAATATTCAAACAGCTATATCCATTTTTAGGAGTTTTATTCCATGGAAAACAAATTTTTTAAACGTACTCTACTAGGTGCAACGGTTGCACTTTTATCGACAGGCGTAATGGCGAAAGAAGTTGGTATCAACTCTGATTTCAACGTTGACGTATACGGTGTTGCAGCTATCTCTCTAGTTAACTACAACACGACTGATAACAATGACTCTAGCTCAGGTTACGCTGTAGAGAATGAATCTCGTATCGGCTTCCGTGCTCACAAAGATATGTTTGAAGACGTTACTATCACAATGCAGATCGAATCTGGCTACGTAGATAGCACAGACTGGTCTCACGGTGGCGTTTCAGGTGGTGTTCTAGGTTTCCGTGATACGTTCGTTGGTGCTTCTGGCTCTTGGGGTAACCTTCGTGTGGGTCGTGTTCTTACACCACTATACGAAATCGTCGACTGGCCATTCTCTAACCCTGGTTTAGGTTCTGTATTCGATTGGGGCGGCATCAACGGTCACTACGATCGTCAATCTAACCAAGTACGTTACGATTCAGCTAAATTTGGTGGTTTCTCTTTTGCAGCTTCTGTTGGTCGTGATGATAACGACAACGGTGGCGGTGCAGCGACTCGTGATGCAAACTTTGTTGGTGCAAGTGCTAAGTACAGCTTCGAAAAAGTAACATTCATGGGTGCGGTTGAATCTGGTACTCGTGTAGTAGCGGAGACTGGTGGTGAGTATGTTGTAGCTCAAGAAGACATTAAAGATGCAAACGGCAACGTAACTACGCCTAAAGGTGAAATTTACCTAACTGATACTGTAGCTGGTTACGATGACGATACATTCGCATACATCGTAGGTTTTGAAGCTAGTCTACCAGCTGGTTTCGGTATCGCAGCAGCATATAAAGGCGAAGAGCTAGATAACGGAATCCGTAAAGTGACTCAAGATTCTTACTCAATCATTGGTCAATACTGGAATGGTCCAATCGGTTTCAAACTAGGTTACGCAGCTAACCTTGAGTCTGAAACAAATGGTTCTAAAGATGCTAACTCAGACAGCAACACTATTTCTGGTCAGCTAATGGCTGTTCATAACGGTTTCGTACCTTACCTACGTGTAGCGGGTCGTACTGTTGGTGACGCTGATACAGATATCGTAACTCGCGTTGGTCTTGAGTACGGTTTCTAAGCTAGAATCTTTAGCTTAAACAGTTAGATAAAAATCAAAACGCTGGTAAATTTTGTTTGCCAGCGTTTTTCCATAGTGAACATAAGGAATTAGTCATAATGAATAAAGTTAGTGTAGTTGTATTATCATTATTTTTGGGAGCTTGTAGTTCACTCGATTCACAAAGTAATTTTGCAGACTCAGTTGCAGATGTACAGCCAAAAGGTGGTTACATTCAAGTGACTGGACAATCTTATGTAGCGGAAAGTAAAGCGAACGTCGGTGCTGATATCCTGAAATCGTCACTTTACTTTACATACAACAAAGAAGTAACACAGAACTCGGCTCCAGAATCTTCAATTATCATGGATGTGAGTTACTTCCAGAGCTATAAAGAATACGAAACCGTAAGCTTTTTTGGAAAGACGATAGACCTTGAAGAGAGACAGGTTCCAAGAGAGAGCTGCAGCGAACACTGCACAAAGACTCAATATATTGAATTTCCATTGAGCGAAGCTGACATTCAGCAAGCAAGAGAAAAGAACTTAGAATTTACACTTGATGGACAAAACTCAGTAATGAGTACAACTTTCATTGTGCCGAAAGCGTATATCGACACAATCTATAATGGCGCAAATAATCATACAGCTATCGCTGTTGCTCCAGTAGCGGTGCCTGTTGCGGCTGTAGTTGCTGAAGAACCAAAAGCATCACAAGCACAAGAGATGGTGAATTACTGGTATGGTGAAGCAACCAAAGAAGAGCAAGCTGCAGTGACAGATTGGGCATTCAAGAATCGTAAGAACGCGAACCCAGCACCACTAGAAGGCTCAAAAGAGATCGAAATGGTTTCATACTGGTTCAACAAGCTAGATAGTGAAGAAAAATCTCAAACTATTATTTGGTTGTTAGAGCAAGAGTAAGCCTTTAACGTTACGCCCTAACTATGTTTTTCAACCGCAGTATTGTATAACAGCAGTACTGCGGTTTTTCATTTTAGGCTTACAGGTAAGATTGTGAATATTGGTGAAGTAGCGAAGCGTGTTGGTACAACAGCGAAATCCATTCGTTTTTACGAAAGTAAAGGCATGATGAGTCCTCCACATCGTTCAGAAAACGGCTATAGGCAATACGGCGAGATTCACATCGAACAGTTGGAGTTTGTACTAAGAGCTAAAATGGTTGGATTTACCCTTGATGAGTGTAAAGCACTAGTTGATTTGGCAATGAACCCCGATAGAGCAAGCTACGAGGTAAAAAAGAAGGCAACGCAGAAGTTAGACGAAATAGAGTTGAAGCTTGCTGAATTAAATAAGATGAAAGCTCAACTGCAATCTTGGGTTCATGATTGCCCTGGTGATGCTTCAACGGAATGTCCTATCTTAAACAATTTATCTGGCCGCAGTTAGGTTATGTCAGCTAAAAAGAATCGTCAGGCCGCAATTTCATTACTAGCCTGACTTTAATCACCTATCACAGCACCTATCACAGCACCTTTCCGCCGTAATGTTTACAGATCAGCAATGGTACGTGAGTGACTGCATTACCATCTGAGCATTTTACAATTGGCCCCATGTTTCCGTTACCAGGAGACTGACTGCTCGCGAGAGCACTTCCGAATGATAAGCTGAAAATAGCTGTTAGAATTATTAAAAAATGTCTCATACAAACTCCATTAGGTTTATCTCTAATTGAGATAATTGAAAGTATGGACAAGGAAAAGAAAATTTCAAAAATTGGACGGACTTAACATTTTTAATAATTATAAATAAGCGAGAGTAAGGTTAACTATTCATATATATATTGGGTAAGAAATCTGGCTTTCTTATACCTTTTTAGCTCAATCAAACTTTTTAGCTTTACGAAATAAGAACTTATTTTTTTTTCAATTCAATCTATCGCAATGATAATTCGAATATTATTAAGGTTCAAAAATAGAAAAAGCCTGCATTTATTGAAAATGCAGGCTTCATATAGCTCTTGTTTATAAAGGTTCTATTATTAGAACGATTCCGTCTAAAGCGACAATCTTAATTTCGGTTCCAGATGGAATATCTTGACTGGCCTTTGCTGACCAAGAAGAGTCACCGAACTTAATTCGACAGCTACCTTTCTTTACGTCTTCACTTAAAATAACGGTTTGACCTACCAATTGCTTTTCTCTTTGGTTTAACTCTCGCCCTGCATCCGATTGCTTGTCATTCGAGAGTTGTCTTCTCCACCACAACCAAGTGGTAATAAGAGAGAAGCTAGCAAAGGACAGCCA
This sequence comes from Vibrio sp. 10N.261.54.A5, assembly GCF_041471145.1. Taxonomy (NCBI): domain Bacteria; kingdom Pseudomonadati; phylum Pseudomonadota; class Gammaproteobacteria; order Vibrionales; family Vibrionaceae; genus Vibrio; species Vibrio sp. 10N.261.54.A5. The sequence goes on from NZ_JBFRNU010000075.1 coordinate 12,940, forward strand.
TTGCATCTGCCAACCAATTGGTAATGCTCCTAATAGGGCACCGACCAGCATGGCAGATATGCCTATCCATAAAAAGTAACCAGCGGTTCCAATTAGCTCAAGCGCTAACAATGCTAGACCAAACGCTAACCAATGCCAGTGGTTTACTTGTTCTAGTAATTCGACCATAAGTTAGTCCTTACTACCTTTGTCATTCTTATGTGCAAACATCTCCGCGATACCCGCTACAGAACCCATAAGGCCAGTTGCTTCGAGTGGTAGCATGATGATCTTGCCGTTTTCAGCTTGGCCTATAGATTTCAATGCGTCGGTGTAACCTTGTGCAATGAAGTAATTGACCGCTTGCATGTCACCTTGAGCAATTGCCGTTGATACCATTTCTGTCGCTTTAGCTTCTGCTTCTGCGGCACGCTCACGGGCTTCTGCTTGCAATATTGCCGCTTGCTTCTCACCTTCTGCTTTCAGGATCTCTGATTGCTTGTGGCCTTCTGCTTTCAAGATCTCAGCTTGTCGTACACCTTCTGCTTCTAAGATATCAGCACGTTTATTACGCTCGGCTTTCATCTGGGCATTCATCGCAGCAGTAAGGTCTGCTGGTGGCTGTACGTCTTTAATTTCGATACGGGTGACTTTTACGCCCCAAGGGTTTGTCGCTTCATCAACGATGTTCAGTAGCTTGGTATTGATCATGTCACGCTGACTCAGCATCTCATCCAGTTCCATCGAGCCAAGCACAGTACGGATATTGGTGAGGGTTAAGTTACGGATCGCATGTTCAAGGTCATTCACTTCGTAAGCTGCCTTAGGCGCGTCGATAACTTGAACAAAACAAACCGCATCGATAACCACATTTGCATTATCTTTGGAGATGACTTCTTGTGCTGGGATGTCGAGAACACGCTCCATCATGCTGATGCGCTGTCCAACTTTATCAATAAATGGAATGATTAAGTTAAGACCCGGTTTAAGGGTGTGTGTGTATCGCCCGAAGCGTTCAACGGTCCAGTTGTTGCCTTGTGGAACGGTTTTTACGCCAGCGAAGATAAATAACAGTGCGACGGCAGTAAAGACGCCGATAGTAATCAAGGTATCAATAGGCATACAAAATCCTTTGCAAGTTTGAGTTTTTGATAGTTCAGTATTGATACTGGCTCATATTTAAATTCTGAGCAAATTTATAAACGAGAAATGGGCCATAAAATATTGATTTTATGGCCCATTTTACATTCTATTATGCGATAAACTAATTGATTGAATTGTCAATTTTCGATGTTTAATCTACGGCTTTTTAGGTTTAACTAGTAAAGCAGAGAGTACAGTTGTCGACGGTACTTACTGGCAACTGGGTTACCTTGTCCAAGCGCACTCAAGATGTCCATGAACTCTTTCTTCATGTCACCATCGAGAGCATTAAGATCTTTGGCTAGGAAAGACCATAATAGATCCATAGCTTCTTCACTGCGGTTCACTTGGTGATATTGCAATGCTAATTCAGATGCTGTTTTAGCGTCGCTCGGATTTTGCTGAAGAGCTGCTTCTAATGCTTGTATTTCAGGGCTGTCTGCTGCTTGTTTATGAAGTTCAAGCTTTGCAACTAAGCCTTTGTAGTAGTTGTCTTGGTACTCAAGAGGGATAGTTGCTAGCTGAGTTTCAGCAAGGTCAAATTGTTGCGTTTCTAACAAACACTCTGCGATCGCCAGTTTTACTTCACCTTTATTCGTCAGCTCTGCTGGAAGTTGCTGCATTGCTGCTAGTGCCTGTGTGTGCTCGCCAGCTTGCATTTGCTCAAGAGCCTGACGCAAAGCAAGTTCATCTTGGCTAGGAAGGTGTTTGCTGAGCATATCGACAATAGCTTCTATGCTTTGAGGGCCACCGAGCCCATCGACTGGCTGACCATTAACAAACAGTGCAATAGTGGGCAGTGCTTGAACACCAAACTGGCTAGCAATAGCTTGCTCTTGTTCGCAATTGAGCAGGGCTAAGGTGAAGGCACCGTTGTATTGCTGAGTTAAAGTTTGCAGTTCAGGAATGACTTGGGCGCTCTCTTGGCTCATTGGTGCCCAAAAATGGATGAGTACAGGGGTCTGCATCGAACCTTCTAATACTTGACGAAAGTTCTGCTCATTAAGTTCAACAATATGCGGAGATTGCATTTACGTTCCTTGAGGTTTGTTTTGTGGATACGTTGCAAATATGGGGGGATTAGTCGGTAACTTCAAGATCTAACTCGGTTATCTCGGATAAAAAGAACCAAAAATAGAAAAACGCTATGCTTCGATGTTGATATAATTGTTATCTCAACATGGAAGGCATAGCGTTATCATCGAGGTAGTCAGTGAGGCGTTGCGTGAGATACTCAAAACAGAATAAACAACGTAATCGCCAGACCCACACCTACCCAATTAAGGCGGTTTAAAGTCATGAGATTTCCAGAGTAGAACCATCAATTGGGAATAACTGATGGGATAGGATAATCATGACATCTTATTGTTACGGAAAAATTACATCGTTACATTAAAGTTTGCGACTCTGCATTCAAAGTTAGTAATTTATGCAGCTTTTCTCAAAATAGGGTCTAGCAAGCGACTCGGTAGAATCCTTTTCAATACCGCGAACACTTTAGTCGGGGTCGTAACTCGGTATCTTAGCTTGGGTTTGTCGGCGGTGAGAGCATGGAATACCGGCTCAATACAACTTTCTGGAGGCAGGACAAAAGCGTTATTCGATGATTCTTTTTCGAGTCGATCTTTTTGTTGTTGGTAAGCGTCTTGGTGGGCGCTGCCAGAAATGTTGATCCATTTATTGAACGCTTTCAAGGCATTGGTTCTAAATTGAGTCTCAATTGGCCCTGGTTGCAGTAATGAGATCTGTATACCGCTGCCATGCAGTTCTAATCGTAAGGTATCTGTCCAACCCTCAATCGCGAATTTAGAAGCATTATAAGCACCACGATACTTCATGGCTGCAAAACCTAATACGGAACTGTTTTGTACGATTCGACCTTCGCCACGCTCGCGCATGTGCGGAAGGATCTGACAGACGAGATGATGCCAACCAAAGAAGTTGGTTTCGAATTGTTCTCTGAGTCCTTGGGTCGGTAAGTCTTCTAGCGCACCTGCTTGACCGTAAGCACCGTTATTGAATAATCCATACAATCCATTAGGTGCGAGATCAATAGCAAGCTTGGCGCCATGCTCAATACTTTCTTGGTTGGAAAGATCTAATTGAATACAGGTGAGGCCTTCATCTTGAAGGCGTTGAACATCTTGTGGATCACGACAAGATGCAATGACATGAAAACCACGCTTTTGAAGTGCATGAGCACATGTATAGCCAATACCTGTTGAGCAACCGGTAATCAGAATCGACTTGTTCACACTTAATCCTTTATTAGAGTCTCTATCGCTCTAGGGTAAAGAATTAGTCTTGATGTTGTAACAAGTTTTTTAGTGCTGGCTCGATTCTTGAGTAACTAAAGATGAATCCCATCTCAGTGAGTTTCTTCGGCTTGGAGCGAATGCTGTCAAATAGCAAACAAGATGATTCCCCCATGAGAATCGACATTGCCCATTTCGGCGTGAATAAGAAATGCGGTCGGCCTAATTGTTTCGCTAACGTGCTGCTGAACAGTTTGTTGGTCACAGGGTGAGGGGCACACATATTGAATTCCCCTTGAGCGTGGGGGAGTGACAACAAGTGATTGATGGCTCTCACCATATCGAGAATGTGAATCCATGGCATGTACTGCTCACCTGAACCTATTGGACCACCGACGCCGAGTTTATAAGGCAATAGCATCTTCTTGAGTGCGCCGCCATTCTCGCCAAGTACAACCCCTGTTCGCAGTAGTATCACGCGTGTGCTTTCTGATTGTGCTCTCTTGGCTATCTCTTCCCAGTGGGCACAGACTTTATGAGGAAAGCTTTCATCTTCTACTTGCAGTGACTCGTCAAATGGGTGCTGCTGTTGATCGCCATAGTAGCCGACGGCTGAACCGCTAATAAAAGCGTGTGGCGGGTTGTTACTGGCATGAATTAATTCGACCAGCTTTTCAGTGATGTGCCAGCGACTGTTACAGATCCTCTCTTTTTGCTCTGTACTCCAACGCTTATCGGCAATCGGTTCACCCGCGAGGTTGACCACCACATCAAAGTCATTGAGATCACTGAGCTCATCAAGGGATTGAATGTAATGAAGGTTGTTCTGGTTGAGGTGATTTAGGTTTTGCTTCGCATTTTCAGGACTCCGCGTCAGCAATGTCACGTCGTCAGTGTTCCAACTCTTGACCAATTCAGAGCCAATAAATCCAGTACCACCCGTTAACAATATCTTCATACCAATCTCCCTATTAAACATAATTATAGACATGGCTTGTTTTTAGTCGCCAATCAATACGAAAAAATCACTATAACGATCATAAGGTTTCAATCGTGTGATGCCCAAATTACGCCTTTTTCAATTTACAAAGGAGTGAAATTAAATTCATCAAGTCAGGATGTGTACCGTCATCACACTTATGCACTTTACTCGGATATGTTACCAACTGCGTAATATTTGTCACATAAGCAATGATAAGGATTTGCCATGATTATTATTAATTCATAATCAGCGACAAGGAATTGCGATGACGGCGGTGCTTGCTTTGTTTCGATCCATGTTAGGTAGCCTGAGGGATCTATTGCCAATCGTGGCGGTAATCGCTTTCTTCCAGCTTGCTGTCTTACAAGAGCCACTTCCTCATCTTTTATCTATTCTGACTGGCTTAGTGCTCGTCGTTTTTGGACTCACTTTCTTTATCTTTGGCCTTGAAATGGGGTTGTTTCCAATTGGCGAATCGATGGCTCAAGCATTTGCCAGAAAGGGGAGTGTGTTCTGGTTATTGATCTTCGCTTTTTGTTTGGGTTTTGGTACCACCATAGCCGAGCCAGCGTTAACCGCAGTCGCTGCCGAAGCCGCAGAAGTGGCAGCTGAGGGAGGTGTAATCCCCAATACGTTAGATGAAATGGAGCAGTATGCCAATGGCCTGCGCTTTACTGTGGCACTGTCAGTCGGTATCGCTATTTTACTCGGTGTGCTGAGAATCTTAAAAGGTTGGCCAATCCAGTACATGATCATCGGTGGATATATTGGAGTGGTCGTGCTCACTGCATTTGCTCCGGAAAACATCATTGGAATTGCGTATGACTCTGGTGGAGTAACGACATCGACGATCACCGTCCCATTAGTAACTGCGTTAGGGGTGGGTTTAGCCTCGGCAATTAAAGGGCGTAATCCGATGATAGATGGTTTTGGGTTGATCGCGTTTGCTTCGTTGCTGCCGATGATGTTTGTCATGGTGTACGGGATGGTGGTGACATGATCAGTGTTCAACAATTTATCGACACCTTTCTCGGCACTGTGATGGATGTGATCCCGATTGCGATCATCATCTTCGGTTTTCAGTTGGCGGTATTACGAAAGCCAGTCAATAACCTAGCCAAAGTGCTGATCGGTTTCTTCTACGTCATTCTTGGCTTATCACTCTTTTTGATGGGATTGGAGCTCGCGTTATTCCCTCTAGGGGAGACGATGGCAATGCAACTCACCGAGCCAAGCTTTTTGACTGAGTTTAAGATCAGTTCTGGTCTTGCTTTGGCTTGGTTTGATTATTACTGGGTCTATCTTTTCGCGTTTTGTATTGGTTTCAGCACCACGATAGCCGAGCCCTCTTTGATTGCTGTAGCGATTAAGGCGAACCAAGTTTCCGGTGGCAGTATCAGCGTCAATGGGCTGAGGATCGCCGTGGCATTGGGCGTTGCTATCGGTATCTCACTGGGCAGCTACCGTATCGTTGCGGGTGACCCGATCCACTACTACATCATTTTTGGTTATGTCGTCGTGGTCATTCAAACCTTTTACGCCCCAAAACTCATTATTCCATTGGCCTACGATTCGGGTGGCGTCACTACATCAACGGTGACAGTCCCTTTAGTGACGGCGCTCGGGCTTGGACTCGCTTCAACCGTACCAGGAAGAAACCCTGTTATTGATGGCTTTGGGTTGATCGCCTTTGCCAGCTTATTTCCCATCATTTCAGTGATGGGCTATGCCCAAATAACACAATGGTTAAACCGTTTACACACCTCTAAGGAGAGCAAAGATGCGCTTTAAACTTATCTTAGCGTTTGTAGAAGAGAGCAAGACCGACACTGTGCTCGATGCCGCGCGTGATGCGGGCGCGACTGGAGCAACGGTGATTAACAACGCCAGAGGGCAAGGCTTAAACCAAAAAACCACCTTCTTTGGCCTAACGCTAGAGGTACAAAAAGATGTGTTGCTGTTTGTGGTTGAGGAACACTTAGCGAGGCATATTCTTGAAACTATTGGCGAAGTCGGTGAGTTTGACCAAGAGTCAGGACAAGGTATAGCGGTGCAGATCGATATCGAAGATGCAGTCGGGGTTGCGCATCAAGTCGAGACATTAACTAAGGTTGTGGAGGATGAGTTATGAGTACCAGTGAAAAAATCCGAGTAGGTGATGTCATGGCCAATACGTACGTGATTATCGATGGGCTAACCACAGTGTTAGAAGCGATAGAGATGGCGAAGAAGCACAAAGTGAAAGCAATTATTGTCGATAAGCGCCACGAAGATGACGAATACGGCATCGTATTGATGAATGACATTGCCAAGAAAGTACTGGCTAAGAACCGATCTCCAAAGCGAACCAATGTTTATGAGATCATGACCAAGCCAGCGCTAAGCGTGTCTGCTGAGATGAACGTAAAGTATTGCGCTCGCCTGTTTGAACGCTTTGGTATCAGTCGTGCGCCAGTAGTTCGTGATAACAAGATAGTCGGTATGGTTAGTTACAATAATATCGTGATCAATGGTATGGCGAGAGATGACGTGTAGCATTTAGATACGTACAATAGGCTCATAAATTTTATGGAGAAGTACGTGTGAAATTATTTTTTGCTTCAGACCTACACGGTTCGCTGCCAGCAACAGAAAAGGTATTAGAACTCTACCAAGCATCTGGTGCGCAATATTTAGTTCTATTGGGTGACATTCTGAATCATGGACCAAGAAATCCGATTCCAGAAGGATACAACCCGCCGGCGGTTGCAGATAAGTTGAATGCGTTTTCTCAAGAGATCATTGCCGTTCGTGGTAACTGCGATAGCGAAGTGGATCAGATGTTGTTGTCTTTTCCAATGATGATGGATTACTCGTGGGTGCTATTAGAATCAGGCCAGCGTATCTTCCTAACGCATGGCCATTTGTACAACACCAATAAACGCCCTGCGTTGAAGGCGGGCGATATCATTGCACACGGTCATACCCATATTCCTGTCGCCGAATACCAAGATGACATCTTTATCTTTAACCCTAGCTCGGTGACATTCCCACGAGAGGGACACGCGGCAAGCTATGGCATCTATGAAAACAATACCTTCAAAGTCATTAGCCTTGAAGGTGATGTTCTCGTGAGTGGTCAGCTTTAAATCATTGGATCGGCTGTGAAAGGCTTATTTTGAGTCCACGTGGCCGAGATCTCTGTCTGGAGCAATGATGTTTCGTACTCTTTGCTTCAGAACTTTCGCCTCTGGAAAACCGTCATCTGCTTTTCTTTCCCAAATCTGCACACCATTACAAAAGATTTCGAACCTGCCTCCTGTGTCTGGGTGTAAGCTCACTTGTTCAATTTCTTCGCTGAAGGTATGCAGTAGCTCTTGGCATAACCAACTAGAGCGAAGCATCCAATTGCATTGACGGCAATAGTGTATCGCGATTGTGGCTTTTGTTGCTGTCTCTTTCGCTGGCGCCAGATTAGGTTGTTCCGTTTTCATGGTTAATCCTTAAAATGCTACATCCGTAATTTGATACCAACGGCTAACAAAAAAGGGGCTTCATGCCCCTTTTTTCTATTGGTTTACCGTTTCATGGTATTCAGCTATTCATAAACAGTAAATAGCGATCCAATCTTAGTTTGAAAACAATACGGTAGAACCATGATTTAAGCTAGTCAGTAGCAGTGCCTTCGGGTTAACAATATCTATGCGGCGGCTTTGCTCTGCGTCCATCTTAATGACTTGAGTGATCAGCTCTAGCTGTTCTTCTGAAAAGTCTTGGCGCTGAGCCGAGGTCACATCTTTAAACTCCGTTGGCGAAACCAGTAAGTAGTTATCGTTAATATCCCACTGACCCGTTTCAGAGATGTTGATGACATTCGCAGGCTCAGTTTGATTACCGTAAAGTCTAACCACTGACATTCTTAAATATGTACCATTTGGTAGGTATTTCGCATTCGATGATAGTTCAACTCTACGAAGTGGGCCGATTGAGTCAGCTTGCTTGTTATCGCTAATCAGCGTCACCATTCTCGACTGCCATTCATGCTGAGTGAGCAAGCGCTCTACTTTTGCATTGCTGCTCCAATATAGCCAACCACTCAAAAATGCCGATAGAACCAGTAAGATAATCGATACTTTTAATTTCATGTTACTTACCACCGTTACAAATGTCGTTTACATCCGACTGGTTTGCGTAAATTCTTAGGGTTACATTTTCGCTCGAGTAATCTTGCGGGTGAATGTAATTGAGGGCAAGGTTATTGGTTTGTCCTCCTGTAGCGATCACTTCAGCCGGCTTTAACACACCAGTGTGACTCGTGTTGTAACTTAATACACACTTTTCTATTGCTGGCAGCCAACTGCTGAGGTCTGGGTGGTTAACCGGTGATTGAACCTTTACACCATCCACTTCAGTCAAAACCGTGAACTCGGACTCCACCGGGGTAGTAAACGTTAAAACGAGAATCGGCATGATGAAAGCGGCAAGCAGTAACCAAAATGTTAACCATTTATTGGTGCTTTTAGCCGGAGCTACAACAGGAGCGGTTGCTGGTTCTACTGCCACTTTAGTTTGTTGAACTTTTGTAATTGGCTCAGGTTCAAATGTGTCAGTGATTGCTTGTTCAGTCGCTGCAGGCGTTGCAAACGTTAGGATAGGTTCAACGTCATTTTCTGCAATTTCAGCGGCTACTGGCTGATCATTTGATGACAGTGGCGCAGAGCGCTCAACGGTCGCAATAAATTGGTAACCGCGCTTCGGTACTGTCTTTACGAATTCAGGAGATTTAGTCGAGTCTTTGAGCATCTTTCTCAGAGTCGATACGGCTTGCGTTAAGCTTGAGTCATCCACCTCAAAGCCTTGGTCTCGCCAAACATACTCATGCAATTCATTACGAGTGATAACTTCATTAGGCCTTTCTGACAGCATCAAGAGAATGCGGCTTTCATTGCTACCAAGACGTACGACTTCACCGTCGCTCATTTGATCGACAAGTGAATTGCTGTTTGGGTCGAATACGAACCGTTGTGCGAGAATAAACTTTGTGCCGATATTACTCATTGAATTCTTCTATTTTGGATTGTTTTGGGGGGCGAAATAGACAAATCTCAGGTGAAGTTCCGTTAATTCTTCACCAAATCATGGCTTATTTTATGTTCTTTTATATTTATCAGGCTCAAGGATAATAAAAACAGATAAAAAAAACAGTGTTTTTATGATTTTTGACCTTGAATTTACATTTGTCATCCTCATGTTAATGAACAGAAGAGTGGCATCAAGTGTTACGCCCCTATGATTATTCAACATAAAGTATAGATGTTTTGGAGTAAAAATGAGCGAAACGGCAACGCAAAATAAAGAGACTCGTGGCTTTCAATCTGAAGTAAAACAACTACTTCATCTAATGATTCACTCACTGTATTCAAATAAAGAAATCTTTCTACGTGAGCTGATCTCTAACGCATCTGACGCGGCTGATAAGCTTCGTTTTCAAGCTCTATCGAACGGTGACCTTTACCAAGGTGATGCAGATCTAGGTGTAAAACTTTCTTTCAACGCGGAAGCAAACACGTTAACCATTTCTGATAACGGTATCGGTATGAGCCGCGACAACGTTATTGAGCATTTAGGTACGATTGCTAAGTCAGGCACTGCAGACTTTTTCTCAAAGCTGTCTGAAGACCAAAGCAAAGACTCTCAACTGATTGGTCAATTTGGTGTGGGTTTCTATTCTGCATTCATCGTCGCAGACGCGGTAACGGTTCGCACACGTGCAGCTGGCCTGCCGAACAATGAAGCTGTTCAGTGGCACTCTGCAGGTGAAGGCGATTACACAATCGAAGACATCACTAAAGAGTCTCGTGGTACTGACATCGTTCTGCACATGCGTGAAGACGGTAAAGAGTTCTTAAATGAGTGGCGTCTGCGTGAAGTGATTGGTAAATATTCTGACCACATCGGTATTCCTGTTTCTATCTTCACAGCAGTGAAAGATGACGAAGGTAAAGACACCGAAGAGAAACATTGGGAACAGATTAATAAGGCGCAAGCGCTTTGGACTCGCAACAAATCTGATATCGAGAAAGAAGAGTACCAAGAGTTTTACAAGCACGTATCTCACGACTTTGCTGATCCACTAACCTGGAGCCACAACAAGGTTGAAGGTAAGAACGATTACACAAGCCTGCTTTACATCCCAGCGAAAGCACCTTGGGACATGATGAACCGTGACCACAAGAGTGGCTTGAAACTTTACGTGCAGCGTGTATTCATCATGGATGACGCAGAGCAGTTCATGCCATCTTACATGCGTTTCGTTCGTGGCTTGATTGACTCAAACGATCTGCCATTGAACGTGTCTCGTGAAATCCTGCAAGACAACAAGGTAACTCAGTCTCTTCGTGGCGCATGTACCAAGCGTGTACTGACTATGCTTGAGCGCATGGCGAAGAATGACAATGATAAGTACCTAGAGTTTTGGAAAGAGTTCGGCCTAGTATTGAAAGAAGGCCCGGCTGAAGATATGGCGAACAAAGAGAAGATCGCTGGTCTACTTCGTTTCTCGTCAACGGAAGTGGATTCTGCTGAACAAACCATCAGCCTAGAATCTTACGTTGAGCGCATGAAAGAAGGCCAAGATAAGATTTACTACCTGACAGCAGATAGCTACGCTGCCGCTAAGAACAGCCCACACTTGGAGCAGTTCAAAGCTAAAGGTATTGAAGTGGTTCTAATGTACGATCGTATTGATGAGTACGTAATGAACTACCTGACTGACTTCGACGGTAAACAGTTCCAATCGATCACTAAAGCAGGCTTAGACCTAAGCAAGTTTGAAGGTGAAGAAGAGAAAGAGAAGCAAAAAGAGACAGAAGAAGAGTTCAAATCTGTTGTTGAGCGTACTCAATCTTACCTAGGTGGTCGTGTTAAAGAAGTTCGTACGACCTTCAAGCTAGCAACAACACCTGCGGTTGTTGTGACTGACGACTTCGAAATGGGCACGCAAATGGCGAAGCTTCTTGAAGCTGCGGGTCAAGCGGCACCGGAAGTGAAGTACATCTTCGAGATTAACCCTGAGCACGCACTGGTTAAACAGATGGCTGACGAAGCAGACGAGCAAGCGTTTGGTCGTTGGGTTGAGTTGCTACTTGGTCAAGCGATGCTGGCTGAAAAGGGCTCAATGGAAGATCCGTCACAATTCTTGGGTGCAATCAACGAGCTACTAACAAAGCGTTAGTCTTTCGACTTTAGGTTAAGCCAACAATTACAATAAAAAGCTCGCAAATGCGGGCTTTTTTTTATGAACGTCGTTGAAAATTGACCTAACGTGGTCAACGTCACCGTTATCGTCACAACAAATGTTGTCGATGTATTCTTTAGTCGTAAATTCAGCCCAATTGAATATTAATGTGATAGAATGCTCGACCTAATCAGCTGGGGCTAAGAAGCGACTATCTCCAGTTGTATGATTTTTAAACGTTATACCGAAACTTACCGTTTTGCTTCTGTTCACAGTTTTGCTTAGCCTCAATGGTTACTTAACGCTTTCTGTTCATCCTAAAAATGAGCAAGAATGGAGGGATAGTGAGCTTCGGTATAAATCATAATTTTATAAGAGGATTAAACATGCGCATCATTCTTCTAGGTGCTCCTGGCGCGGGTAAAGGTACTCAAGCTAACTTCATCATGAACAAATTTGGTATCCCTCAAATTTCAACTGGTGACATGCTACGTGCTGCTATCAAAGCGGGTACTGAGCTTGGTAAGCAAGCAAAATCAGTAATCGACGCTGGTCAGCTAGTTTCTGATGAAATTATCCTTGGTCTTATCAAAGAGCGTATCGCTCAAGATGACTGTGAGAAAGGTTTCCTACTAGACGGTTTCCCACGCACAATCCCACAAGCTGATGGCCTAAAAGAAATGGGCATCGCTGTTGATTACGTTGTTGAATTTGACGTAGCTGACGATGTGATTGTTGAGCGTATGGCTGGTCGTCGTGCTCACCTTCCTTCTGGTCGTACATACCACACTGTGTACAATCCGCCTAAAGAAGAAGGTAAAGATGACGTAACGGGTGAAGACCTAGTGGTACGTGATGACGACAAAGAAGAAACAGTTCGTGCACGTCTAGGTGTATACCACGATCAAACAGCTCCGCTAATCTCTTACTACGGTAAAGAAGCTGAAGCAGGTAACACTCAGTACCTTAAGTTTGACGGTACTAAGCAAGTTGCTGAAGTTAGTGCAGAACTTGAGAAAGCACTAGCATAATTGGCTAACAGCCAGTTTTAGAATTTGATATATTGGAAGCGACCTTAAGGGTCGCTTTTTTTGTTTCAATTTTTAGTACGATACCAATCTAGATAATTCGATTACACATCGTTCAAGACGAAACCGTTTTTGATGAAGGTGGCTCACAATCGAAAGTAGATGTTGTGATATCCCGTTTAAAGAATGATTATTCAGACATTTAGTGGGAAGCAATGATCTTAAACTTATGCAGATTAGTATATTACTTTCCAGAAAATCACATATTGGTCTCAGGTATCTATGGAAAATAATAAAAAGCAGGGCGTTTTACTGGTGAATTTAGGTACGCCAGATTCTGCGACCCCAGCTGGCGTTCGTCGATTTTTGAGTGAGTTCTTGCACGACAAGCGAGTAGTAAACCTAACTCGTTGGCTTTGGTGTCCTATTCTGCATGGGGTGATTCTTCCTATTCGTTCACCTAAGGTTGCGAAGCTATATCAGTCGGTTTGGATGGATGATGGATCACCTTTGCTCGTTTACTCGCAGAGACAAGCGGAAAAGCTAGAGAAAAAATTAGAGATGCCGGTTGCATTGGGAATGACCTATGGTAACCCAAGCCTTAAGACGGGTATCGAACAACTGATGGAGCAGGGCGTTGAAGACGTTATTGTATTGCCTTTGTACCCTCAGTACTCAGGTACAACGACAGCGGCTGTTTCTGATGGCTTAACCAAAGCTTTTAAGCAGATGCCTGTAATCCCAAGCTATCGCTTTATTCGCGATTACTATTCACACCCGAGCTATGCCAAAGCACTGGCTGAAAGCGTTCGCAGTCATTGGGATCAAAATGGCAGAGCTGATCACTTGGTTTGTTCGTTCCACGGCATTCCGAAGCGCTTAGCTGATGAAGGCGATATCTATCCACAGCACTGTGAAGCAACGACAAAACTGCTTGCAGCAGAGCTAGGTTTATCTGAAGAAGACATCACCATGACCTACCAATCTCGATTTGGTCGAGAGGAGTGGTTGAAGCCATACACTGATGAGACGCTTGAATCACTGCCAAACAAAGGCATCAAGAAGATCGATATCATGGCGCCTGCATTCTCGGTGGATTGCTTGGAAACATTGGAAGAGATTTCAGACCAGTGTAAAGAGACGTTCATCGAAGCTGGTGGCTCAGACTTTAGCTACATTATGTGTCTGAACGACAGAGACTCACACATCGACATGATGGCTGAACTAGTGGCGCTTCATCGCTAACTGATATGGCGATTGAATAGATAACAAAAGGGCTGCTCATTGAGCAGCCCTTTTTGATCTTGATGTTTCTTCTTGAAATCGATCTAGCTATTAAGCGACCGAAGTTTCTGCTTTTGGTTCTGCTTCAAGCGTCATGTTGGTTTCTACACCATGCATCCATGATACAAGCTTACCAGCACAAAGCAGCAGTAATATGGCACTCACCGTTGCTGTGATAGCAATACCACTGAAGATTGACATAGCACCAAGCTCACCAACGTGAGAACCGACCAGGCCTGCCACGTAGTTTGCCACCGCATTGAAGCCAAACCATGCACCCATCATCAATGATGCTAGGCGAAGCGGAGCTAACTTAGTGACCAACGACAGGCCAATAGGCGATAGACAAAGCTCACCAAGGGTATGGAAGAAGAAAGCACCGACTAGCCATAGCATTGATGTTTTCACGGTTAGGTCACCGCCTTGCTCCATTACCGCGCCCATCATGCACACAAAGCCCAGTGCTAAGAAGAACAATGCCATTGCAAACTTAACAGGAGAGTTGGGTTCACGCTTACCCAGTTTCACCCAGAACGCAGCAATGATTGGAGCAAGTGTAATGATGAAGAATGGGTTCAAAGATTGGAACCACGCAGCAGGAACTTCAAAGCCACCAATCATACGGTCAGTATATTGTTGAGTGTAGATGTTCATTAGGCCGCCAGCTTGTTCAAAGCCCGCCCAGAAAACAATCACGAACAGACCCATGATAAGAATCACTTTTAGTCTGTCGAACTCTTCTTTGGTCAGTGGCGCTTTTTCTTTAGATTTGTTTAGTGCTTTCGCTCTTGCAGCAGCAGGTACAGAACCGATGTTGCCCAACCAAGACTGAGCCATTGTCACTTGCATGATCAAGCTAATAACCATACCAATACCAGCGGCTAGGAAACCTGCTTTCCAACCGAATGAATCGACAGCAGCACCTGAAATTAAGCCACCAAGCAGCGCACCTAAGTTGATGCCCATGTAGAAAATGGTGAAAGCACCGTCACGGCGGTTATCGCCTTCTTGGTACAGATCGCCAACCATGGTTGAGATGTTCGGCTTAAACATACCGTTACCACTGATTAGCAGTGCTAAACCAAGGTACAGCGCGTTCACTTGGTCTAAACCGATGAAGCCGTTAGGTAGAGCCATTGTAAATTGGCCAAGTGCCATCAATACACCGCCAATCATAATTGATTTACGCTGACCTAGGTAGTTATCGGCAATCCAGCCACCAATTAATGGTGTGATGTAGACTAAGCCGGTGTAAATACCGTAGAGATCGAGTGCGTCTTTCGTTGACCAACCCAGTCCACCGTTGAGGGTAGTGTCAGTCAAAAATAAGACAAGGATGGCACGCATCGCATAGTAAGAGAAACGTTCCCATAGCTCTGTGCTAAAAAGTAGAAATAGGCCTCTAGGGTGGCCAAAGATGTTGTGGTTGCTTGGCATAAGTTTTACTAATTTTAGGTATTAAAAGATTTTATAGTCATTCATGTATACACAGTGGGATAAAAGTCTGCAATAGACTTATTTTATGGTCACGACAACTTGGTTTAACTAAGATGTTGATATTAAATATCTTTATTTTTAATGTTGCCCATTTTAGATGTGCTGCAAACTAATTTTCCAGATTTGAGTTGGTTGGTTAATAACCTTCATTAAAGTTGTGTTGAATTAAAATCTTTAGATATATTGCTCTGGTGTATCATTTTGAGTTTTAAGGGAGTGGCATGCGCATTAGGTGGGGCATACATATGCTTACAACAATGAGTCTTTTGATCTCTAAATGATCTCTGTACAATGCTTAACCACTCCGACACCTATAACTTTTTGTTGATAAATTGGTCTGCTACGCATTATTTTTCGTTAGCAACGATTCATTTTATTAATGGTGATTTAACCGTTTTAGGCATGTGGTAAAATATCTAAAAATATAAAATGGCTAGTCAAATGAAACGTTGGTATTTGCTTTACTGTAAGCGTGGTGATCAAAAACGCGCTCAGCAGCACTTAGAGAATCAGGGGGTAGAGTGCTTTTACCCTCAAATAGAAGTCGAAAAGGTGGTGAGAGGGAAAGAAAAGCAGGTCAAAGAACCGCTGTTTCCGTCTTACATCTTTGTTCGCTTCGACTATGAGCAAGGTCCTAGCTTCACGACCGTTCGTTCAACACGTGGCGTTGTGGACTTTATTAAGTTCGGTTCACTGCCGCACGAGGTCCAAGGAGACTTGGTGTTTGAACTTAAAGAGTTTGAGAAGTGCTGCAGTAACGAAGTGGAAGATTGTTGTGTTGAGTTTGAATCTGGACAGGTAGTTAAGATTCAGAGTGGCCAATTTGCTGGGGTTGAAGCTATTTTCGATCAGAAAGACGGTGAGGCTCGATCGATTATGCTGGTGAAAATGATCAGCCAAGTCGTTCCAATCAGTATTGAGAACGAAGCACTACAAGCTCGCGCATAACTGCAGTAATAAAAATAGGCTTAAAACAAAAGGCGCATAATGCGCCTTTTTTAGTCTTTAGGATTTGTTCAAAACGCTCTAAGCGTTGTAAGCATCGTTGTGAACGGCTTGTACTGCACGGCCTGATGGGTCGACACAGTTTTTGAATGACTCATCCCACTCAATCGCTTTCGCTGATGAACAAGCAACTGAAGGACCACCAGGTACACACTCTGCCGCAGATTCTAGAGGGAATAGCTCCTCAAAGATTTCACGGTAAGCATAACCTTCTTTGGTTGTTGGCGTGTTGTAAGGGAAACGGAACTTAGCAGCTTCCATTTGTTGATCCGTTACTTTTGCTTCAGCCGTTGCTTTCAATGTATCAATCCAATCGTAGCCAACACCATCAGAGAACTGCTCTTTTTGACGCCATGCGATTGAATCTGGTAGGTAGTCTTCAAAACACTCACGCAGGATGTGTTTCTCCATCTTACCGTTACCGCACATCTTATCTTCAGGGTTCAGACGCATTGCGACATCGATGAACTCTTTATCCAAGAATGGTACACGGCCTTCAACACCCCATGCCGCTAGCGATTTGTTTGCACGAGCACAGTCGAACATGCTTAGAGCAAGCAGTTTACGTACTGTCTCTTCGTGGAACTCTTTCGCGTTTGGCGCTTTATGGAAGTACAGGTAACCACCAAAGATTTCATCAGCACCTTCACCTGAAAGTACCATCTTGATGCCCATCGCTTTGATCTTACGAGCCAGCAAGTACATTGGCGTTGATGCACGAATCGTCGTTACATCGTAAGTTTCGATATGGTAGATAACGTCACGGATTGCGTCTAGGCCTTCCTGAATAGTGTAAGTCATCTCATGGTGCACAGTTCCGATCTTGTCCGCAACTTCACGAGCAGCGATAAGGTCTGGTGCGCCTTCAAGACCAACAGCGAACGAGTGCAGTTGTGGCCACCAAGCTTCAGATTGCTCATCATCTTCGATACGCATTGCCGCAAAGCGTTTTGCAACTGCTGAAGTAATTGATGAATCCAGGCCACCAGATAGAAGTACACCGTAAGGAACGTCAGTCATTAGTTGACGTTTAACGGCTGCTTCTAGCGCTTCAGTCAGTTCTTCTTTGCTTGTGCTGTTGCCTTGTACCGCAGCGTACTCGTTCCAATCGCGGATGTAGTAGCGTTGAGGTTCAGCATCTTTCGAAGAGTAGAAGCTACCTGGAGGGAATTCACTGATCGTCTTACATACTTCAACCAATGCTTTCATCTCTGAAGCCACGTAGTAGTTGCCGTGCTCATCGTAACCTTGGTAAAGCGGGATGATACCAATATGGTCGCGGCCCACTAGGTACTCGTCTTTCTCTTCGTCGTATAAAACGAATGCGAAAATACCGTTAAGCTCTTCTAGAAGGTCTGCACCCATCTCTTGGTATAGCGCTAGGATAACTTCACAGTCAGAATCAGTCTGGAACTGGTACTTATCTTCATAGCGTGCACGAAGTTCTTTGTGGTTATAAATTTCACCGTTTACTGCAAGAATGTGCTTTTTGTCTTGACTGTATAGTGGTTGAGCACCACTGTTCAAGCCAACAATAGCAAGACGTTCATGAGCAAGGATTGCTTTTTCACCAGCATAGATACCAGACCAGTCTGGACCACGGTGACGAAGCTTCTTAGACATTTCTAAAGCAATAGGGCGAAGTGCTGCGGCATCACTTTTAATGTCGAGAATGCCAAATACTGAACACATAGAACTTCCTTTTAAATAATTTCCAAATCAACTGCATTCAATTTGCCATTCTGGCTAAAAAAAGCAACCGGATGTGAGCAAAAAAATAATATAAAGGGTGTTCTGTTAGAAATTATCTAATTTTTATGTGCTTTTGGTGTGTGATGTTTAATTGCGGTTGGTTTTTTAAACAAAAACCTCTCAAAAGTGCGATAAATAGGCAGTTTTGAGAGGTTTAGTTGAACACTGTCTAATACTAGATTTTATTGATATTTGGATTTAACTGTTCGCAAACGTGGCGAGCAAAACCACTACCAGCCTCGCTGTAAATGTTAAATGCCGCATCAACGCCATTCTCTTTCAGTGTTTCGAGTTGATCGGGATATTCAGCAATAGCCGCAATTTGGCCTTTAAAGTTACGTGACTTTAATTGTTCTAAAGCGGTTTGATTACCTTGGTGGTGAGGCATTGCCAAAATCACCAGCTTTACGTTTGCTGTATCTAGAATTCGCTCCCAGAAATCTGGGTCAGTCGCGTCGCCAGAAATCACGTTTCTGCCTTGGCTTCTGTGGTTGTGCGCGGCTTCTTCACGCACTTCTACACCTAGGCTGACCTTGCCATAGCGAGTACGTAATTCGTCATAAGCACCGGTACCAATTCGGCCCATACCTAGAATAAGCACTTGGGCACGACCAGGGTCAATTCGCTTATCACGTCGGTGAAGCTTTTCTGACGCATGCTCTTTTAGCCATTTACCTGACTGCTGATAAAGCTTATGACCAGCTCGGTTTAAAGGAGCAGCGATTAGAAAAGACAGTGAAACTGCAATGGCAACGGCAACTAAGATATCACCCGACATCCAACCCATCTTGAAGGCGAGACCACCAACGATGAGGCCAAACTCGCTATAGTTAAACAGTGATAGCGAGGCAAGTAGAGACGTTCGAACACGGAACTTGAAGCGGTTGAGTACCAAGAAGTAGAGAACACCTTTCACAGGCAGCATCAGCAAGAACAAGATTGCGAGCATAAAGCCTTGAATGGTTGGTTGCTCTGACAGACCAATATTCAAGAAGAAACAGACAAGGAAAAGTTCTTTAAGGTTAAACAGCGACTTTGATAATTCTGAGGCTTTTGGGTGACCAGCAAGTAACATACCTAGAACAAGAGCCCCCAAATCTGGTTTCACACCAACCAAATGGAATAAACCAGCACCGACGACTAATGCGAAGAAGATGCCGGAAAGAACCAGCATCTCACCGTGACCAACCCAATCGAGCACTTTGTAGAACAGTGGGCGTAATAAGGGTAGGGCAAACAGAGCAATTGCATACCACTCAGGTATTTTGCCCGTAGAAGCCGTTAAGAATACTACGGCGAAGATATCCTGCATGACCAAGATACCAATCGCTAACGTTCCGTAGGTCGCATTCATTTCGCCTTTCTCTTGCAGAGTCTTAACCGCAAATACAGTACTAGAGAATGAAAGAGCAAAACCGAGCAGAACGATCTGTTCTACCGACATGGCAGCTAGCGATGAAATACCTAAGAACTTAAAGCCAAACAGGGCGACGGCGAAAAACAGAGTGGACAAAAGGTTGTGGATTGTCGCGCCAGCCCAGATCTCTTTAGAGAGTAGGGTTTTGATATCGAGCTTTAAGCCGATAGTAAATAGAAGCAGCGTGACACCAAGGTCAGCTAAAGTAATGATGGTGTCATTGGTTTCAAAGCCAAAGGCAAAAAGCCCAAAGCCTGCAACCAAAAAACCAACTAATGGGGGAAGGTGACACTTTAAAGCAATAAATCCTGCGATAAACGCAGTGGATATTAATATAAGTTCCATAACTTGTTGTTGTAGTTCCCTAGCTTAAAAAAACGGGCCGTGTTTATACAAACACGGCCCGCGGAAAATCAGAATTGTTTTCTCTAGTCTTCGAGAAGCTTCTGCAGTAACACGCCGTTAAGCATGGCGCGCTTAATCATAGCAAAAGCTCCCATCGTAGGATGTTTATCGATCTGTGATGCTACAATAGGCAGGCCGCTATGGAAAGTCGTTAACGACTGATTCTCTACATTGCGCTTAATTGCAGGAAAAACAATCTCTTGTGCCTTGGTAATATCACCAGCAATGATAACTTTTTGAGGGTTAAATAAGTTAATCGTCATCGCGATAGCCTTACCTAACTGGTTTCCTACTCGAACTAAGCTTTGCTTGGCTAGCTCATCACCATTAATCGCGTGGTCACAAACGTCTTGAATCGTAATATGCTCAAGCTCTGTTAAAGAAGACTCATAGCCTTGTTTAATCAGCTTCTGCACGCGTTCAACGATAGCTGGGTTTGCCGCTACTGTTTCAAGACAGCCGAAGTTACCACATTGGCATTGCTCGCCTAGCGGATCAATTTGGATATGACCAATTTCACCCACATTACGGTTATGACCTAGGAAAACCTGACCATTAACGATAATACCTGCACCTGTACCACGGTGAACACTGACCAAAATAGAATCTTGGCTATCTTTACTTGCACCGAAGTAGTGCTCAGCAAGCGCCATTCCACGAACATCGTTACCAACAAAACAAGCAACATGGAATGTATCGCGAATAATGTCGCTTAATGCGAGGTTATCGATGTCGGTATTCGGCATGTACTCAACAACACCGGTCGTTGGGTTAACCAAGCCTGGAAGCGTGACACCAATAGCAATCAGTTGATCGATCTTTGGTTGATGCTCAGCAATGAAAGCTTTGAGGTTATTGACCAAGCCTTGGGTAAGGTCTGATTGGTCTGAATAATTCAGGTCTTGCTGTTGGAAAGCCAATTCACGACCACCAAGGTCATGCAGGCTTATTTGAATGTAGTCTCGACCCAAACGCACAGCAACAGAATGAAAAGGCTCTACTTCTGTGGTTAGGGAGATAGCGCGTCTACCGCCAGTAGACGCTTGCTGCGCAACCTCTTTAATTAGGCCGCGCTCTAAAAGTTGGCGGGTAATTTTTGTAACACTTGCCGGTGCGAGTTGGCTTACATCAGCCACTTGTATACGACTGATAGGTCCCTGTTGGTCTATAAGTCGGTATACCGCCGCACTGTTTAGTTGTTTAACTAAGTCTACGTTACCTATTTGTCCGCCATTCATACTTAATTGTGCTCGTATTGTCCGTTAACAACAGTCGCTTTAACGTTAAAGTCTCGGTCAAATACAGCTAGGTTTGCAACCATGCCTTTTTTGATTCGACCTAGCTTGCTTTCTACACCGATAGCCGTAGCTGGGTATAGCGTAGCCATGCGAAGAGCTTCGTCTAAAGCGATACCAGCGTGCTCAACTGTATTCTGAACTGCTTCAATCATAGTCAGAGCTGAGCCGCCCAGTGTGCCGTTTTCATCAACACACTTACCATCACGGTAATATACTTTCTTACCGACAAAAATAAAGTATTCCATGTCAGCACCTGCAGGAGCTGTGGCATCCGTCACTAATACCAACTTTTCTCCCTTGATTTTATGCGCAATTCTGATGTTTGCGTAATCAACGTGGAAGCCGTCGGCAATAATGCCAGCGTAAACCTCAGGAGTATCGTAAATCGCGCCAACAACGCCAGGCTCACGACCAACCATCGGCGTCATTGCATTGAACAGGTGAGTGGCGAACGTGATACCAGATTCGAAACCTTGACGCGCTTCTGCGTAAGTTGCGTTGGTGTGGCCGATAGAAACGACAACGCCAGCTTTGTGCAGGCGTTCGATGTGTTCAGGGTCGTTAAGCTCTGGAGCCAATGTTACTTTTGCAACAAGGTCACGGTTCTCACAGATAAGCTCAATCATTTCGTTGTCAGATTTACGAATGTGATCGACGCTATGGATGCCTTTTTTCGCAACGTTTAGGTAAGGGCCTTCAAGGTGCAGACCTAAAGATTGGTTTTGGTACTGGTTATGGTATTCACGAGCTGCCGTAATAACCGCACGCATATCTTCGTCTGAAGAGGTGATAAGCGTTGGTAGGAAGCTAGTACAGCCAGATTTCAGGTTTGCTTTGTGCATGATCTGCATGGTTTCTGCAGTGATCTCATCGTTAAGCATTACACCGCCACAACCATTCAGTTGTAGGTCAATGAAACCTGGGCTTAGGTTTGCTCCGTCTAGGTCGCGAAGCTCGATTCCTTCTGGCAATTCAGAGATAGGACAGACTTTTTTGATCAGTTCGTTTTCGATTACAACAGCATGATCGGTTAGAACATCACTACCAGTGTAAATTTTACAGTTACTTAGCGCGTACATAGTCAGCTAATCCTTATTTCGTGAGATCTTTTAAATTCGTTCGTTACCTAAATGCGGACTTAGTTTGCGAGCATCATTTACGTAACGATTTATCTTTTATGGGCAAACGGCTTCAAAATGAGAAGCGATTTAAGTTGTTGAAAAACATATGAACAATTGATTTTTATTATACATTTAGGTCCATCAATAATGATTATTCACGGTGCTCTATAAGCCCGGAGTTACCATCTTTTTGCCTAATGATTAGATTTGGATTTTATCCATAAATGTTCATTTTTTTGAATGATAAAATAAGTTTTATGATCTCGCTAGCAAAAACCTCTGGATTTGGTAAAAACTGGTGATTAGGATCACAAATGGTAAGGTTTTAATTTGCGGAGCAAAATTAATTGAATACACTGAATAGGACTAAATTGAGCGACTAAAATAAGTTTCTCAAACGAATTCTAAAAAATCCTATAGGGGGAAACAACTGGTGAATATTCTAGGATATGCGCAGAAGCTTGGTAAGGCGTTAATGCTACCAATCGCAACGCTTCCGATTGCGGCATTGCTGCTACGTCTGGGTCAACCAGACTTACTCGATATCGCATTCATGGCATCTGCTGGTAACGCAATCTTCAGTCAACTACCATTATTGTTTGGTTTGGGTATAGCTATTGGTCTTTCTAAAGACGGTAACGGCGCAGCAGGTCTTGCTGGTGCAGTTGCTTACTTTGTTCTGACAGCAACCGCAACAAACATCGATGCTAGTGTAAATATGTCATTCTTCGGCGGTATCTTTGCAGGTATCATCGCAGGTCACTCTTACAATGCATTCCACGCGACTCGTCTTCCAGAGTGGCTAGCATTCTTCTCTGGCAAACGTCTAGTTCCTATTATGGCTGGTCTATTTGCTCTAGTTGCTGGCGCAATCTTTGGTGTTGTATGGCCTGCTGTTCAATCTGGTCTAGATGCACTTGCTCACGCAGTTTCAACGTCTGGCGCTATCGGTCAATTTGTTTACGGTACTCTTAACCGTGCACTTATCCCAGTAGGTCTACACCATGTACTGAACTCGTACTTCTGGTTCGGTATGGGCTCTTGTCAAGAGATCGTAGTTGCTGCAGAAGGCTTCTCTCAACTTTGTGTTGACCCTGCACTAGCTAAAACTTTAGTTGTTGGTCAAGAGTACACATTTGAATTTGCTAACTCAGTTAACCCAGAAATTGTTGCAACTGTTAAAGAAGTAACTGAAACAGTTAAATCTGGCGACCTACACCGTTTCTTCGGCGGCGATAAAGGCGCTGGCGTATTCATGAACGGTTTCTTCCCAGTAATGATGTTCGGTCTACCAGGTGCTGCACTTGCAATGTACCTAGCTGCTCCTGCTGAAAAACGTAGCCAAGTTGGTGGCGCACTATTCTCAGTTGCATTCTGTTCATTCCTAACAGGTATCACAGAGCCGCTAGAATTCATGTTCGTATTCCTAGCTCCTGCTCTATACGCAATGCACGCTGTATTTACAGGTTTGTCTCTAGTAGTTGCTAACATGTTTGGTACTCTGCACGGTTTCGGTTTCTCTGCTGGTCTTATCGACTTCGTATTGAACTGGGGTCTAGCAACTAAACCATTCGTACTACTACTAATCGGTCTTGGCTTCGGTGCTCTATACTTCTTCACTTTCTCTTTCGCAATCCGCGCTTTCAACTTGAAATCGCCAGGTCGTGAAGATGATGACGAAGCTGTTGCAGCTCCTGCTGGCGAAGCACCAAAGGGCGACCTTGCACGTCAATACCTGAAAGCTCTAGGTGGTCACGACAACCTAACTTCAATCGACGCTTGTATCACTCGTCTACGTCTAACTCTTAAAGACCGCTCTGTTGCAGATGAAGTTGTTCTTAAGAAACTTGGTGCTAAAGGTGTGGTTAAACTAGGTGAAAACAACCTACAGGTTATCCTAGGCCCACTAGCTGAAATCGTAGCTGGCGAAATGAAAGCTATTGGTGCAGGCGAAGACCTATCTGATGTAAAACTTCCACAGTAAGGGAAGTACTTAATTAAGACGTAAAGTTACTCTTAAGTAAGTGTCAAATTGAAAGCCTCCCACACGGGAGGCTTTTTTGTGCCTGCAGTTTAAGACCAGCGAACACGGTTCGTTCTATTCTTCATCGAATAGCAGAAATAATCGCAATTAACGGACGGTTCTTATTGTGCAAAGGCTAAGAATTGTGGATGATTAGCAACAATGATCTTTCTATCTTTGACTGGCGCTATAAGCGACCGTTTTCTTGGGGACGAAAGATAACTTTCTCTGACAATACTAAATACATAGAGGTGCTATAGATGAGTGAAGCTGAGGCTCGTCCATCGAATTTCATTCGCCAAATTATTGATAAAGATTTAGCGGATGGTACACACAGTAGCGTGCATACTCGTTTCCCGCCGGAGCCAAATGGCTACCTGCACATTGGTCACGCTAAATCTATTTGCTTGAACTTTGGTATTGCTCAGGACTACCAGGGACAATGTAATCTTCGTTTCGATGATACAAACCCTGAAAAAGAAGACGTTGAATACGTTGAGTCAATTAAGAATGATGTAAGCTGGTTAGGCTTCGAATGGTCTGGTGATATTTGTTACTCATCAAACTACTTCGATACGCTTTACGCTTATGCTGTGGAATTAATTAATAAAGGCTTAGCGTATGTTGACGAGCTAAGTCCTGATCAAATCCGTGAGTACCGTGGCACGCTAAAAGAGCCTGGTAAAGCGAGCCCATACCGTGACCGCAGCCCTGAAGAGAACCTAGCGTTGTTTGAAAAAATGCGTGACGGTGGCTTTGAAGAAGGTAAAGCGTGTCTACGTGCTAAGATCGACATGAGCTCTTCGTTCATGGTTATGCGCGATCCTGTTATCTACCGTGTTCGTTTTGCTCACCACCATCAAACGGCTGACAAGTGGTGCATTTACCCAATGTACGACTTTACTCACTGTATCTCTGATGCGCTGGAAGGTATTACGCACTCTATCTGTACGCTTGAATTCCAAGATAACCGTCGTTTGTACGATTGGGTTCTAGATAACATCACGATTGACTGCCAACCTCGTCAGTACGAGTTTAGCCGCCTGAATCTTGAATATACAGTGATGTCTAAGCGTAAGCTGAACCAACTTGTGGTTGAAAACCTAGTTCAAGGTTGGGATGACCCACGCATGCCTACTATTTCTGGCCTACGTCGTCGTGGTTTTACTTCAAGCTCGATTCGTGAATTCTGTAAGCGTATTGGTGTAACTAAGCAAGAGAACATGATTGAGTTCGGTTCACTTGAATCTTGCATCCGTGATGATCTGAACGAAAATGCACCTCGTGCAATGGCTGTTCTGGATCCAGTTAAGATAGTTATCGAAAACTACGAAGCAGATACAGTAGAAACGCTAACGGTTGCAAACCACCCGAACAAGCCAGAAATGGGTACTCGTGAAGTTCCATTTACACGCGAAGTTTGGATCGAACGTGACGACTTCCGTGAAGAAGCAAACAAAAAGTACAAGCGTTTGGTTCTAGGTAAAGAAGTTCGCCTGCGTGGTGCTTACGTGATCAAAGCTGAACGTATCGAAAAAGATGCAGAAGGCAACATTACGACTATCTTCTGTTCTTACGACAATGAAACATTGGGTAAGAACCCTGCAGATGGCCGCAAAGTGAAAGGCGTTATCCACTGGGTATCTGCT
The DNA here is from genome assembly GCF_041471145.1 of Vibrio sp. 10N.261.54.A5. Lineage (NCBI taxonomy): Bacteria > Pseudomonadati > Pseudomonadota > Gammaproteobacteria > Vibrionales > Vibrionaceae > Vibrio > Vibrio sp. 10N.261.54.A5. The sequence goes on from NZ_JBFRNU010000075.1 coordinate 38,994, forward strand.
GATAAAGCACTGCCTGCTGAGATTCGTTTGTACGATCGTCTATTCACAGTGCCAAACCCAGCCGCTGCTGATGACTTCGCTGCAACGCTAAACCCTGAATCACTTGTTACGCTAAATGGTTTTGTTGAACCTAGCTTAGCAGAAGGTGTGGCAGAGCAAGCGTACCAGTTTGAACGTACAGGTTACTTCTGTGTGGATTCGAAAGACTCTAAAGCAGACGCACTAGTCTTCAACCGTACGGTTGGTCTACGTGACACTTGGGGTAAAACTGAAGCTTAATGCTTGAGTGCTTAGTTTGTTAAAAGCGACCCAATAAAAAACCGGCTTAGAGCCGGTTTTTTTGTGTCTGAATAATATGGGATAAGTATCGGAGATCGTACTTATGTAGGGCCATATAAAAAACGCCGGCCTAAGCCAGCGTTCTGTATTACTACTTCGCTTTATGCGCGTCTGGATTGCCTTTGCAATCTCCGTTAATGCTTTTGCCGTACAAGTACAAACTGTGGTTTGTTAGTTGCACGTTGTAACGCTGAGCAATCTCTTTCTGTCTTTCTTCGATGATGTCATCAGAGAATTCGATCACTTCGCCACAATCTAAACATACAAGGTGGTCGTGGTGGTGCTGTGTAGAAAGTTCAAATACAGACTTGCCGCCTTCGAAGTGGTGACGAGTTACAATGCCAGCGTCATCGAATTGGTTAAGTACTCGATAAACGGTTGCAAGACCGATTTCTTCACCTAGGTCGATCAGCTTCTTATATAAATCTTCAGCACTAATATGTTGGCAGTCTGGCTGTTGTAATACTTCTAAAATTTTGAGCCGTGGAAGGGTCACTTTAAGACCTGCATCTTTTAGCGCTTGATTATTGTCTGACATATACTTTCCTGTTGATGATCTGCAGCAATTAACAGAATTCAATATTAATACCATTATAGTTTAGTCAGGCATAACAATAAACCACGAACTTCAAAGGGTTACTTACTGACATCACAATCTGTTTTGTAAATTGGAAGTATCTCACTTATAGTGGAGGTACGACCAGTCAAGGTGACGGTGTTTCTGATATGAACATGGAATGTTGTTATGAATAAGCAACTCTCAAAAATATATAAACCCAACATTGTAAAATTTGCTCTTAATATTTGGCCTCCCTTTTGGGGAGCGGGTATTCGAATAGCCCACATTAGCACTGACTTTAGGGTTGTTAAGACAGTACTTAAGCTACGCTGGTGGAATAAGAACGCCAATCGTACTCAATATGGCGGCAGTATCTTTTCTCTTACCGATCCCGTTTACTCATTGATGTTAATGGGAATTTTAGGTGAACGATATTATGTTTGGGATAAAGAAGCGAGCATTAACTTCATCAAGCCGGGGCAATCGGACTTGTATGCAGATTTTGAGATAAGGCAAGGGCAGCTTGACGATATCTATCGTCAGACGCAACTCGGTGAAAAGTGCTTCCCCGAATTTATTATTCACGTGAAAGATAAGCAGGGTAATGTGGTTTCAGAAATTCAACGCACCCTCTATGTAAGAAAGAAGCCGCAATTTAGAGATGATGATGAAGCATTAGAGGCTGAGTGCTAATTAATAGATTTTAAATAGCAAAAAACCTCCTATAAGGAGGTTTTTTCATATCTACATAATGGTTATTAACTGTAACAATTAACAACCATCAGATAATTAGTCTTCTAGCTCTGCTAGGCACATCTCTTCGTGGATTTGTTTAACCCAGTTAGATACGCGCTCATCAGTTAGCTCAGGTTGACGGTCTTCATCGATACATAGACCAACGAATTGGCTGTCATCGCCTTCAACTAAACCTTTCGATGCTTCGAATTCGTAGCCTTCAGTTGATGTGTGACCTAGGATAGTACCGCCTTTCGCTTCAACGATGTCACGGATAGTACCCATAGCATCGCAGAAGTATTCTGCGTAATCTTCTTGGTCGCCACAACCAAAGATAGCAACAAGCTTAGTTGAGAAATCAATAGCTTCTAGCTCTGGGAAAAAGTCATCCCAATCACATTGTGCTTCGCCGTAGTACCACGTAGGGATACCAAGCAGCAGTAGATCGAAGTTATCGATATCTTCTTTGCTGCTTTTTGCAATGTCTTGAACGTGAACGAGCTGTTTGCTCAATTGCTTTTGAATCATCTTAGCAACAGCTTCAGTGTTACCTGTATCGCTACCAAAGAAGAGACCTACACTTGCCATAGAATCATTACCTTTCATTTTGTCTGTTGTCGGTGTAATAAAGTTCGGAAGAGAATCGTTAGATCCCAGTTCCTTCCCAGCTTAGTTGGATTATCCCTTTGGCGATAAAACCCGCACAGCCAAGGAAAAGTACTAACCATACGATGCGACGACCAAATGGAGGAACATTTCCCTGCTTGAGAACGTCCTTAATTGCCATACCGATTAAAAAGAAAATCGCGGCAAACAGGAGATCTAAACCAACAGATTCAATGATGTTCATGTAGTCGTAAAGCATGGGAACCTTATATACCAATTTTGCTTGGGCGCACTATATCACTGTTGCGAGATAAAGTTAATCTGCAGTGATTACTCAGCTCTCATTTATCTGCATGAAAAAGCGCGCTTAAGCGATGAATTTTCGTATTGCTCTGAGTACTTCAGCTGGCTTTTCTGCGTGTAGCCAATGACCCGTATTGGCAATGACGTGCGCCTTTGCGTTAGAAAATTGCTGCTGAACTGCAGTTTGGTGCTCAGCCGTGAGGTAGTCAGAATCCCCACCTTTTATTAGCAAGGTTTTGACCGAGGTTTTGTCGATCGGTTCCCAGCCAATGATGTGAGCGTAGTTTGCAAGTAGTGACGCGACGTTAAAGCGCCACTCCATAATGCCTTGTTCTGACTTGAATAGTGATTTCGTTAAGAACTGGCGAACCCCGTCGATTTCAATATGTTTTGCGAGTACTTTAAGTGCTTCAGAGCGAGATTCTGGTTTTTCTTCTATCACGGCTTGAAGGCCTGCGAATACGTTATCATGGCGACTTTGGGTGTAAGCGACCGGTGCCATGTCCAGTACGATCAGTTTACGTAGCTCTAGGTGTTGGGTGAGTGCCATGGCGACCTTGCCACCCATCGAGTGACCAATCACAGTGACGTCGTCTAACTCGAGATCTTTCAACAGTTGAGAGACATCTTGCGCCATCGCTTGGTAGTCATGAGTGTCACTATGGAAAGATTGGCCGTGGTTACGTAGATCGATACTAAGCACTTGATGATCGGCTTTTAGATCCCTAGCGAGCAAGCCAAGGTTGTCCAGATTACCGAATAATCCATGGATCAAAACAATGGTGTGACCCTCACCTTCAATTTTATAGTTGAGCTGTACTGACATTTTTATCTTATTCATGGTGGGTTTGACGTAGAGTATCCGCGCGGATCTCGCTATAATCCCCCAGAGTTTAAACATTGAGATTGTGAAAAGCGAATGAAAACAATTGAGGTTGATGAGGACCTATACCGTTTTATTGCGGGTCAGACAGAACGTATTGGCGAAAGCGCTTCAGATATTCTGCGCCGCTTGTTACAGGTTGATAGCCAAGGCATGGCTCCGATCGAAGAGATCGTTGAGCCAAAAGGTATCGTTGTTAGCAAAGAGGTAGGCTTTACTCCAGAGAAGTTCGATGGCGTTAAAGAAATGCGCTCACTACTAATATCAGATGAGTTTGCATCACTAAAGAAAGCCATTGATCGTTTCATGCTTGTGTTATCAACACTGCATAAAATCGACCCTTTAAGCTTTTCAGAAGCAACTCAAGTAAAAGGCCGTAAGCGCGTTTACTTTGCAGATAACGAAGCGACGTTGCTAGCAAACGGCAACACGACTAAGCCTAAAGCTATTCCACAAAGTCCTTTTTGGGTTATTACTAATAACAATACAAGCCGAAAAAGACAGATGGTTGAGCAGCTTATGAGCCGCATGAGTTTCCAAGCAGAATTGATAGAAAAAGTAACAGGTTCAATTTAACGAAATCTGATTTAAACCTCATAATATCCATGGATAAGAAGATATTATGAGGTTTTTTTGTTTTTAAATTTTATATATAAGGATGTCTAAAAATGGCTATGCACCCTCGTGCTGGGCAGAAAGCTCAGCAGGAAGATCTTCATAATATCCCGGCTTTAGTTGCTAACTATTTCTTACAGCAACCGGATGCTACGAACCCAGATCATAAAGTACTTTTCGGTACTTCAGGTCACCGCGGTACAGCAGACAAATCAACATTTAACGAAAATCACATTCTAGCAATTGCACAAGCGGTTGCTGAAGTTCGTGCCGAGCAAGGTACAACTGGCCCTCTTTTCTTAGGTAAAGATACTCACGCGCTATCTGAGCCTGCGTTCTCTACGGTTATCGAAGTGCTTGTAGCGAACGGTGTTGAAGTTATTATTCAAGAAAACAACGGCTTTACTCCAACACCGGGTATCTCGCACGCGATTCTTACGCATAACCTAGTGAATGACAAAAAAGCCGACGGCATTGTTATCACGCCTTCACATAACCCACCTCAAGACGGCGGTATTAAATACAACCCGACACACGGTGGCCCAGCTGAAGCTGAATTGACTCAAGCGATTGAAGACCGTGCGAACGTGATCATTGCTGAGCAAATGCAAGGTGTTAAGCGTACGCCTATCGCACAGGCTAAACAGTCTGAGCTAGTAAAAGAAGTTGACCTAGTCGCGCCATACGTCGCTGATTTGGTTAACGTCGTGGATATGGAAGCGATCCAGAAAGCAAACATCAAGATTGGTGTTGATCCACTGGGTGGCAGCGGTATTGATTACTGGCGTCAAATTGGTAAAGCGTACAATCTAGATCTTACTCTGGTAAGTGAAGCGGTTGACCCTTCATTCCAATTCATGTCTCTAGATAAAGATGGCGTAGTTCGTATGGACTGTTCTTCTCCATACGCAATGGCAGGCTTACTGGCGCTTAAAGACGAGTACGCTCTAGCATTTGGTAACGACCCAGATTACGATCGCCACGGTATCGTGACACCTAAAGGTTTGATGAATCCAAACCACTTCTTAGCGGTTTGTATTGATTACCTATACCGTAACCGTGAAGGTTGGGGTAAAGACGTTGCTGTTGGTAAGACACTAGTATCAAGTGCATTAATCGATCGCGTAGTTTCTGACTTAGGTCGCGAACTTTGTGAAGTGCCAGTTGGTTTCAAATGGTTCGTTGATGGCTTATACAACGGCCAGTTTGGTTTTGGTGGCGAAGAGAGCGCAGGTGCTTCTTTCCTACGTAAAGACGGTACGCCTTGGTCAACAGATAAAGACGGCCTGATTCTTTGCTTGCTTGCGGCTGAGATCACAGCAGTGACAGGTAAGAACCCACAAGAATACTACGAAGAACTTGCCGCTAAACACGGTGAATCTAAGTACAACCGTATTCAAGCGGTAGCAAATGGTGCACAGAAAGACGTGCTGAAGAAACTATCTCCAGAGATGGTTTCTGCTGAGACGTTGGCTGGTGATGCAATTACTGCACGCTTAACACACGCTCCAGGTAACGGTGCTGCGATTGGTGGCTTGAAAGTGACAACTGAGAACGGCTGGTTTGCTGCTCGTCCATCAGGCACTGAAGACATCTACAAGATCTACTGTGAAAGCTTTAAGGGTGAAGAGCACCTGAAAGCAATCGAAGCAGAAGCTCAAGAGATTGTGAACCAAGTATTTGCAGCGGCTGGCCTATAATCGAATCTCGATTACTAGAGTTGCTACGTAAATAGAAGAAGGGTTGATGTGAAAGCATCAGCCCTTTTTGTTTGTGTTAGTTACGTATAAGCGGGAAAAGGTAACTGAGTTAGCTCAGACGACTAACCGTGTGGCCAACTTTGTGGCATCACAAACCAGAATTGCCCCGACTTTGTTTGCCCATGGACGAAGCGATCACCGAACTCGGTGATAGGCTGACTGCTGAAATCATCCGTCCCTGCTGCCCATTGCTCTTTGGTGAGTGGATACAGTGGTTCACTGATTAAATGAGCCTGATCTTGATAGCACCAAAAGCCGTTTACTTGGCTTGGGTTAATGTCATAGCCCAAGCATTTTGTCGGTATGTTTTGCTCTAAGAAAGGGTTGGTATACAGACGACCTTGCATCAGTAAGTGTTTTGAGTCGACATCGATTTCTGGATATTGCTCAACAAAGGCGGCAGAAGAGGACATTTCGAGTTGGTGGCTGAGCATCCTGTCGAGTTTCTTATCCAATTGGTCGTGAGAGTTGGGTCCAAACCATGTTTGTTCGTGGAGCAGATAAAACTTAATCGCCACTTCCCAATGTTCCAGCTTTTGGCTGCTCTCTTCTTTAAGAATAAAGTCGATTGCACCGAGAGTTCTGCCTTCCACATTGATCTGAATCTCGTCGTGCTTTATCGAGTAATTCGGTGAGGCAGCGATCACTTGCTCGCATAGATATTGGTAGAGGAAACCTAATCTAGGATTACCCTCATAAGTATGTGATGAGTCGATGGCATGGTTGCTAGAGAATGCACTGAGATCCGAAACCGGTGGCTTGATTTCTAGTAATGGCGGTGAGTCGATGACCCATTGGTAAAAACGTTGCAGTGCTGTCATCTCTTCCTCATAAACTCATCGTGGGGCTTTCGACATTCTACCCGTAAATTGATATAACGACGTTATTATAAAGGTAAGCTGGAAAGAAAAATGATTAACTTACAATTAGAAAAGCTACTTAACGAAAAACTGCAGCCACAGCAGATTAAAGATTACTGTCCTAATGGTCTTCAAGTTGAAGGCGCGACAGAAGTGAAGCGAATCGTTACTGGTGTAACAGCTTCTCAAGCCTTGATTGATAAAGCGGTAGAACTGAACGCAGACGCTTTGTTAGTCCATCACGGCTTTTTCTGGAAAGGCGAGTCAGAAGCGATTCGTGGCATGAAGGGCAAGCGCATTCGTACCTTGATTAAAAATGACATCAATCTTTTAGGTTATCACTTGCCGCTTGATATCCACCCTGAGCTTGGTAATAACGCGAAACTGGCGGAGTTACTTGAGATAGAAGTCGAAGGCGGTTTGGAAGGGCACCCACAATCGGTTGCTATGTTTGGTAAATTAAAAACACCAATGACAGGTACTGAATTCGCAGCAAAAATCGATCAAGCTCTAAATCGTAAACCACTGCATATCGCTCCAGAAAACCAAGACAAAATGATAACGACCGTCGGTTGGTGTACTGGTGGTGGTCAAGACTACATTGAGCTAGCGGCTTCTCAAGGCATTGATGCTTTTATTTCTGGTGAAATTTCTGAGCGCACTACTTACTCAGCACGCGAGCAAGACATTCATTATTTTGCTGCTGGCCACCACGCGACTGAGCGATACGGTGTAAAAGCGTTAGGTGAATGGTTAGCGGAAGAACATGGCTTGGATGTTGAGTTTATTGATATCGATAACCCAGTTTAAGAGCAGATGCGAGATAAGGGGTACGAGTCGAGTGTATGCGTCGTTCTCTAGAATTGAGCAGGTAACCTGTATAGTTTATCTGCTCGCTTAAGGAGATCCCCAACTCATTCGTCCCTCGTTCTTGGGGATGACGATATTATTTTATTCGTTCACTTCGCATTCTTGAGGATGACGAAGTTGAGAGCGTACAAAAGAAAAGGGTTGATGTTCTCACATCAACCCCTTTTAACATTATGATTTATAGCAACTATTCACGTTCGTGAAGTGCTTTAAAGTCACGTTGTTCTTCACCAGTATATAGCTGACGAGGACGACCGATACGGTTCGTCGGATCGCTGTGCATTTCGTTCCAGTGAGCAATCCAACCGATGGTACGAGACATCGCGAAGATTACTGTAAACATAGATACTGGAATACCGATTGCTTTCAGAATGATACCTGAGTAGAAATCTACGTTCGGGTATAGCTTCTTAGAAACAAAGTACTCATCAGAAAGAGCGATACGCTCAAGTTCCATCGCCACGTCTAGTAGTGGATCTTGGATGTTTAGCTCTTTAAGCACTTCGTGACACGCTTCGCGCATTACTGTTGCACGTGGGTCGTAGTTCTTGTAAACACGGTGACCGAAGCCCATCAAACGGAATGGGTCATCTTTGTCTTTTGCTTTCGCAACGTATTCTTCAATGTTATCTACGCTACCGATCTCTTCAAGCATGCGCAGACAAGCTTCGTTTGCACCGCCGTGAGCTGGGCCCCAAAGTGATGCGATACCTGCTGCGATACACGCAAACGGGTTAGCACCAGATGAACCAGCAAGACGCACTGTAGACGTAGAAGCGTTCTGTTCGTGGTCAGCATGTAGAGTGAAAATCTTATCCATTGCACGAGCAACGATAGGGTTCACTTCATACTCTTCACATGGGTTTGCAAACATCATGTGTAAGAAGTTTTCTGCGTAGCCTAGGTCGTTACGTGGGTAGATAAACGGCTGACCGATTGAATATTTGTAACACATTGCAGCCAGTGTTGGCATTTTTGAAATCAGGCGGTATGCCGCAATTTCACGGTGTGTATCGTTGTTGACATCAAGTGAGTCGTGGTAGAACGCCGCTAGAGCGCCTACAACACCACACATTACAGCCATAGGGTGAGCGTCACGACGGAAGCCGTGGAAGAAACTAGCGATTTGCTCGTGCACCATAGTGTGACGTGTCACGGTAGTCTTGAACTTTTCGTACTCAGCTCTAGATGGGGCTTCACCGTAAAGAAGTATGTAACATACTTCTAAGTAATCAGCGTTATTGGCAAGTTGGTCGATTGGATAACCACGATGTAAAAGAATGCCTTTTCCACCGTCAATAAAAGTGATTTGAGACTCACAGGATGCAGTGGCAAGAAAACCAGGGTCAAAAGTGAAAAAACCATTAGAACCTAGTGTACGAACATCGATCACTGGAGTACCAAGTACACCTTCTGTAATCGGCAGCTCGATTGGCGCTTGACCTTCAATGTGAAGGGTAGCTTTCTTATCCGCCATAACAATCTCCTTTGTTTATTATTTAATCCGTCCAGGATGTTTATGTGCCATTTTTTTACTGGTCTTACGTGGGAAAGTCAATTTTTCTGAAGCTTTGTGTGCACTTGTTAGTGTTTTTTACATTAAATTCGTTAAAAATCTGGTCTGTGTAGCATTATTTGTTACATCAATTGTATTAGAATGTTGCCAGTCGTATAGTGACGCTGAAAAGTTTGGTTAAAACCTTATAAATGCAAGGCTAAGAAGAAATGTGAGGTGTCTTTCTTAATCGAGCAGTTAACAATTATTTTACAATTATCTAAGGCTCAACTTCGGTTATTTGTTAAGTTAATGTTAAATTTTGAAGGTTTACAATCAAATTTTGTCCATAACAATATCATAAGGTTATTTAATGACCATAATGCTCAATGGAGCTGAGTGAGCAAGCCCGTGAAAGAAAGAAAGACAAGACCTGTTAATTTAGATTTACAGACCATCCACTTTCCAATCACAGCAATAGCTTCCATCCTACACCGTGTGTCTGGGGTGATAACTTTTGTCGCGATTGGAATTTTGCTTTGGTTACTATCCATTTCCCTCTCATCCCCAGTAGGCTTTGCCGAAGCTAGCGACATTGTCGATGGTTTCTTCGTGAAGTTTATTCTGTGGGGCATTTTAACCGCTTTGGCTTACCACATTGCTGGTGGTATTCGTCACCTTCTTATGGACCTTGGTCACTTTGAAGAGCTGGAATCTGGCGCGAAGAGCGCTAAGGTTGCATTCGCAGCAACAGCGGTATTGTCTCTACTAGCGGGGATCTTAGTATGGTAAACAACGTTTCTACTTTTGGTCGTAATGGTGTCCACGATTATCTATTGATTCGTGCTACTGCCATCATTATGACGCTTTACACTATCTACCTAGTTAGCTTTTGTGCTTTCTCTGGTGATATCTCTTACGCATCTTGGACGCAATTCTTTGGTGGAACCTTCACTAAAGTCTTCACCATGTTAGCGCTTACTTCTGTTTTGGTTCACGCGTGGATCGGCCTATGGCAAGTACTAACTGACTACATCAAGTGCGCAAAACTGCGTGTTGGTCTTCAAGTCGGTGTTGTTGCAGTTCTTCTTGGATATTTCTTCTCTGGTCTGTTTATTTTGTGGGGTGCGTAAGTGACTATTCCTGTTCGTGAGTTTGATGCCGTAGTGATCGGCGCTGGTGGTGCAGGTATGCGTGCCGCACTGCAAATTTCTGAGCAAGGCCTTTCTTGTGCATTGCTTTCTAAAGTTTTCCCTACTCGTTCTCATACGGTTTCAGCGCAAGGCGGCATCACTGTTGCTCTTGGTAACGCGCATGAAGACCATTGGGAACAACATATGTATGACACAGTAAAAGGTTCTGATTACATCGGTGACCAAGACGCTATCGAATACATGTGTAAAAACGGTCCTGAGTCGGTAATCGAACTCGAAAAAATGGGCCTGCCTTTCTCTCGTTTTGAGAACGGTACTATTTACCAGCGTCCTTTCGGTGGTCAATCTAAAAACTTTGGTGGTGAGCAAGCGGCTCGTACCGCAGCTGCAGCCGACCGTACTGGTCACGCACTGCTTCATACGCTTTACCAACAAAACATTAAACACAAAACGACGGTTTTCTCTGAGTGGTATGCACTGGATCTTGTTAAAAACGAAGATGGTGCAATTTTAGGTACTACCGCGCTTTGTATGGAAACGGGCGAGGTTTGCTACTTCAAAGCGAAGGCAACAATCCTTGCGACTGGTGGTGCTGGTCGTATCTACGCATCAACAACCAATGCACACATTAACACTGGTGACGGTGTTGGTATGGCGATTCGTGCTGGCGTTCCTATGCAAGACATCGAAATGTGGCAGTTCCACCCGACGGGTATCGCTGGTGCAGGTGTATTGGTAACGGAAGGTTGTCGTGGTGAAGGTGGTTACCTTCTCAATAAAGACGGCGAACGCTTCATGGAACGTTACGCACCAAACGCTAAAGACTTAGCGGGTCGTGATGTTGTTGCTCGTTCAATGATGGTTGAAATTCGTGAAGGTCGCGGTTGCGATGGCCCTTGGGGTCCACACATCAAGCTTAAGCTTGATCATCTAGGTAAAGAGACACTTGAATCTCGTCTTCCTGGTGTATGTGAACTTTCTCGTACCTTTGCTCACGTTGATCCAGTGAAAGAGCCAATCCCAGTAATCCCTACATGTCACTACATGATGGGTGGTGTTCCAACACAAGTTTCTGGTCAAGCTATTAAGCAAACCGAAGACGGCAACGATGTTGAAATCCAAGGTCTCTTTGCTTGTGGTGAAATCGCATCAGTATCAGTACATGGTGCCAACCGTCTAGGTGGTAACTCACTGCTTGATTTAGTGGTATTTGGTCGTGCGACAGGTCTACACCTAGGTGAGACACTGAAGAAGCAAGACGAAGCGAAACCAGCAACTGAAGCAGACATTGAGCGTTCTCTAGAACGTTACAACCGTTGGGAAAACAGTACTGACGGCGAAGACCCAGCGCAAATCCGTAAAGATCTTCAACAGTGTATGCAGAATAACTTCTCAGTATTTCGTGAAGGTAAAGCAATGGCTGAAGGCCTAGAAGAGCTTAAAGCGATTCGCGAGCGTCTGAAGAATGCACACCTATCTGACAAGTCGACAGAGTTCAACACTCAACGTATCGAGTGTCTGGAGCTTGAAAACCTGATGGAAACTGCATTCGCAACAGCGGTTGCTGCAAACTTCCGTACAGAGAGCCGTGGTGCACACGCTCGATTCGATTTCCCTGACCGTGATGATGAGCAATGGCTATGCCACTCTCTTTACAACCCAGAGTCAGAGAGCATGACTAAGCGTGGTGTAAATATGGAACCGATCCATCGTGAAGCGTTCCCACCAAAAGCACGCACGTACTAAGGAGATATGACCATGAAACTGAATTTCTCTTTATACCGTTACAATCCAGATGTCGACCAGAAGCCTTATATGAAGGAATACACTCTAGAAGTGGATGAAGGTTCAGACATGATGCTTTTGGACGCGCTTATTCTGTTGAAAGAGCAAGATCCAACAATCTCATTCCGTCGCTCATGCCGTGAAGGTGTATGTGGCTCGGATGGTTTGAACATGAACGGCAAAAATGGCCTAGCGTGTATCACTCCGTTGTCTGCGCTTTCTGGCCAAGACAAGATAGTGATTCGTCCACTGCCTGGCTTACCTGTTGTTCGTGACCTGATTGTAGACATGACTCAGTTCTACGATAACTACGAAAAAGTGAAGCCATTCTTAGTATCTGACGGCAATGTGCCACCGGCTCGCGAAAACTTACAAAGCCCTGATGAGCGTGCTCATTTAGATGGATTGTACGAATGTATTATGTGTGCATGTTGTACAACGTCATGCCCATCGTTCTGGTGGAACCCTGACAAATTCATCGGACCAGCAGGCCTGCTTGCAGCGTACCGTTGGCTAATTGATAGCCGAGATACAGCGACAGATGAACGTTTGTCCGATCTTGATGATGCATTTAGCGTTTTTCGTTGCCATGGCATCATGAATTGTGTAAGTGTTTGTCCTAAGGGATTAAATCCGACGAAAGCGATTGGTCACATCAAGACCATGCTAGTGAATCGTTCGGTTTAAGTTATATAAAAATTGCCGCCCTAGAAGTTTTGGGGCGGCCTTTTAATAGCTCGGCATAGACCGCAGCAAACGTGAAAACTACTGGTTAAGGGAAAATATGCACAACGGCGTGATGAAGGCATGGCTCGAGTCTTCACACTTGGCTGGCGCCAATGCAACGTACGTAGAAGAACTCTATGAACTGTATCTAAGTGACCCAGATTCGGTAAGTGACGAATGGAGAAGTGTTTTTGAAGAACTGCCTGTGCAAGCTTCAGAGACAGTGGAACAACCACACTCTCGTGTTCGTGAATACTTCCGTCGACTCGCTCAAGAAACAAAGCATTACAGTGTCCAAGTTAGTGATCCAGATGTCGATGCGAAACAAGTAAAGGTTCTGCAACTTATTAATGCCTATCGATTCCGAGGGCATCAAGCAGCAAATCTAGACCCCCTAGGTTTATGGAAAAGAGCGACAGTTGATGAACTGGACCCTTCTTTCCACACTCTTACCGAAGATGACCTCAATGAGACGTTTAACGTCGGCTCTTACGCCATTGGCCAAGAGACGATGGTGCTTAAAGATCTCTACAAATCTCTAAAGCAAACTTATTGTGGCTCTATTGGTGCTGAATACATGCACATGACAAATACAGAGCAAAAGCGTTGGATCCAACAACGTTTAGAGTCTGTATCTGGTCAACCCTCTTTCAATAAAGAAGAAAAGCAAGCTTTCCTAGAAGAGCTAACCGCTGCTGAAGGTCTTGAGCGCTATCTTGGCGCTAAATTCCCAGGTGCAAAACGCTTCTCATTGGAAGGTGGTGATGCTCTTATCCCAATGACGAAAGAAATTATTCGTCATGCTGGCGGACAAGGCATGCGTGAAGTTGTTGTTGGTATGGCTCACCGTGGTCGTTTAAACATGTTGGTTAACGTGCTTGGTAAAAAGCCACAAGACCTGTTTGACGAGTTTGCGGGCAAGCACGATGACACGTGGGGTACTGGTGATGTGAAATACCACCAAGGTTTCTCTGCGGACTTCGCAACCCCAGGCGGCAACGTTCACTTAGCACTAGCCTTTAACCCATCTCACTTAGAAATCGTAAACCCGGTAGTTATCGGTTCAGTACGTGCACGTCAAGATCGCCTTGGTGATAATGACGGTAGCCGTGTACTTCCAATTACTATCCACGGTGACTCAGCTATCGCTGGCCAAGGTGTAGTACAAGAGACGTTTAACATGTCTCAAGCGCGTGGTTTCTGTGTGGGTGGTACGGTTCGTATCGTTGTAAATAACCAAGTTGGTTTTACAACGTCTAACCCACGCGATACTCGTTCTACGATGTACTGTACTGATATCGCGAAGATGGTTCAGGCTCCGATTTTCCACGTTAACTCTGATGACCCAGAAGCGGTCGCTTTCGTCGCTCGTTTGGCATTGGATTACCGTAATACGTTTAAGCGTGATGTTGTTATTGATTTGGTTTGTTACCGTCGCCACGGTCACAACGAAGCCGATGAGCCGAATGCAACACAGCCTTTGATGTACCAAAAAATCAAGAAGCACCCAACACCACGTAAGCTTTATGCTGATGTGTTAATGGAGCGCGGTGAGTTTGGTATTGATACGGCAACTCAACTCGTTAACGAATATCGTGATGCACTTGATCACGGTGAAGTTGTGGTTAAAGAGTGGCGCCCAATGGCACTTCACTCAGTGGACTGGTCTCCTTACCTAGGTCACGACTGGAACATCGAATGGGACAACAAGGTTGATATCGAGCGTCTGAAAGAGCTTGGTACCAAACTTTGCCAATACCCAGACAGCCATAAGCTGCAAAGCCGAGTCAATAAACTGTACAACGATCGTACTGCCATGGTGAATGGTGAGAAGCAAGTCGATTGGGGTATGGCCGAAACTCTGGCTTACGCAACACTTGTTGACGACGGTAAGCGTATTCGTATCTCTGGCCAAGATTCTGGTCGTGGTACGTTCTTCCACCGTCACTCAGTACTGCACAACCAATCAGATGCGAGCACGTATGTTCCTCTTGCGAACATTCACGATAAGCAGGGGCCATTCCAAGTGTTTGACTCGGTATTATCTGAAGAAGCAGTGCTAGCGTTCGAGTATGGCTATGCAACAGCAGAGCCAAGCGGTCTAACCCTTTGGGAAGCACAATTTGGTGACTTCGCAAACGGTGCGCAAGTAGTTATCGACCAATTCATTTCGTCAGGTGAGCAAAAGTGGGCACGTCTATGTGGTCTAACTATGCTGCTTCCTCACGGCTATGAAGGTCAAGGCCCAGAGCACTCTTCTGCACGTCTTGAGCGTTACCTTCAGTTATGTGCTGAACAAAACATGCAGGTTGTTGTTCCTTCAACACCAGCACAGGTTTACCACATGATTCGCCGTCAGGTTGTTCGACCAATGCGTCGTCCACTGATTGTAATGTCACCTAAGTCGTTGCTTCGTCATCCTCTGTGTACTTCTTCTCTTGAAGATTTGGCAGAAGGTACGTTCCAACCAGCTATCGCAGAAATTGATGATCTGGCACCTGAGAACGTAAAACGCGTCGTGTTCTGTTCAGGTAAGGTTTACTTTGACCTACTTGACCAAAGACGTAAGAACGAGCAAGACGATGTCGCTATTGTACGTATTGAGCAACTTTACCCGTTCCCTTATGAGGACGTGAGAGCTGCAATCGCACAATACACAAATGTAGTCGATTACGTTTGGTGTCAAGAAGAGCCACAAAACCAAGGTGCTTGGTACAGTAGCCAACATAATTTCCGAGCTGCTATCCCAGTAGGTGCTGATATTCAATACGCAGGTCGTCCTGCATCAGCATCGCCAGCTGTTGGCTATATGTCGGTACACTTGAAACAACAAAAAGCGTTAGTTGACGACGCTTTGACCCTACTTAAGAACTAGAAGTAAAAGGAAAATACGCACATGACAATTGAAATTCTGGTTCCAGATTTACCTGAATCTGTGGCTGATGCAACAGTTGCTACTTGGCACAAAAAACCGGGCGAAGCGGTTGCGCGTGATGAAGTCATTGTAGATATCGAAACAGATAAAGTAGTTCTAGAAGTACCGGCTCCTGAAGCGGGTGTTCTGGAAGCTATCATCGAAGAAGAAGGTGCTACAGTGCTTTCTAAACAGCTTCTGGCTAAAATCAAGCCGGGTGCTGTAGCTGGTGAACCAACGAAAGATACAACGGAAGATACAGAAGCTTCTCCTGATAAGCGCCACAAAGCGGCTCTTACAGAAGAGAGCAACGACGCACTAAGCCCAGCTGTTCGTCGCTTGCTTGCTGAGCACAACCTACAACCTGCTGACGTTAAAGGCACTGGTGTTGGTGGTCGTATTACTCGTGAAGACATCGATGCACACCTAGCAGCAGCGAAAGCGGCTCCGGCAGTAGCATCTGCACCAGCAGTTGAAGCGCCAGCAGCGGCTCGTAGCCAAAAACGCGTGCCTATGACTCGTCTACGTAAGACAGTTGCAAACCGCCTTCTTGAAGCGAAAAACAGCACAGCAATGCTGACGACTTTCAACGAAGTGAACATGAAGCCAATCATGGACCTTCGTAAGCAGTACAAAGACCAATTCGAGAAGCGTCACGACACGCGTCTTGGCTTCATGTCTTTCTACGTGAAAGCAGTAACAGAAGCGCTAAAACGTTTCCCAGAAGTGAACGCTTCTATCGACGGTACAGATATCGTTTACCACAACTACTTCGACATCAGCATGGCGGTATCTACGCCACGTGGTCTTGTGACTCCAGTACTGAAAGACTGTGACACACTAGGTTTCGCTGATATCGAGAAGGGCATCAAAGAGCTAGCAATCAAAGGCCGTGACGGCAAGCTAACGGTTGATGAACTGATGGGCGGTAACTTCACTATCACAAACGGTGGTGTATTTGGTTCTCTAATGTCTACACCAATCATCAACCCGCCTCAAGCGGCAATTCTGGGTATGCACAAAATCCAAGATCGTCCAATGGCTGTTGATGGCAAGGTAGAGATTCTACCAATGATGTACCTAGCGCTTTCTTACGACCACCGTCTAATCGATGGCCGTGAATCAGTTGGCTTCCTAGTGACCATCAAAGAGCTTCTAGAAGATCCTGCACGTCTGCTATTAGACGTTTAGTATCGCTAAAACGTCTAGTTAACCTCGTTAGCTAGACGTAAAAAGTTTCAAAGGCTAGGCTGCTCAACGTCTAGCCTTCACTTGAACTGTAAAGCCATTAGAAAATGGACAGCAGTTGATTTGAGAAGACCCTACAGACGTAACACAGGAAACTGTGTCGTTATGGAAATAATAATCCCTTAAGGGAAAATAAACGGAATATCAAAATGAATTTGCATGAATACCAAGCCAAACAGCTGTTTGCAGAATTCGGTTTGCCTGTACCAGAAGGTTTCGCATGTGATACTGCACAAGAAGCTTTTGAAGCTGCAGGTCGTATCAGTACAGCCAAGAAAGTCGTTAAGTGTCAAGTACACGCTGGTGGTCGCGGTAAAGCGGGCGGCGTAGAGCTACATGACACGAAAGAAGGCGTTAAAGAGTTTGCACAAAAGTGGCTAGGTAAAAACCTAGTGACTTACCAAACAGACGCTAATGGTCAACCTGTAACAAAGATCCTAGTTGAAGAAGCATCGAACATTGCTAACGAACTTTACCTAGGCGCTGTTGTTGACCGTGCAACGCGCAAAATTGTATTCATGGCGTCAACTGAAGGCGGTGTGGACATTGAGAAAATCGCTGAAGAAACTCCAGAGTTGATTCACCAATCAGCGATCGATCCTCTAGTAGGCCCTCAAGCTTACCAAGGCCGTGAACTTGCGTTCAAACTTGGTCTAGTTGGCGATCAAATTAAACAGTTCGTTAAGATCTTCATGGGTCTTGGCCAAATGTTCTCTCAGTACGACCTAGCTCTACTAGAAATCAACCCGCTTGTAATTACTGGCGAAGGCAACCTGCTTTGTCTTGACGGCAAGATCAACATTGACTCAAACGCAATGTACCGTCAGCCAAAGCTTCGTGAAATGCACGATCCTTCACAAGAAGACGAGCGTGAAGCTCACGCAGCTCAGTGGGAACTGAACTACGTAGCACTAGATGGTAACGTTGGCTGTATGGTTAACGGTGCAGGCCTTGCTATGGGTACGATGGATATCGTAAACCTACACGGCGGCAAGCCAGCAAACTTCCTTGATGTAGGCGGCGGCGCGACAAAAGAACGTGTAGCTGAAGCATTCAAGATCATCCTTTCTGATGACAATGTTAAAGCTGTACTAGTAAACATCTTCGGTGGCATCGTTCGTTGTGACATGATCGCTGAAGGTATTATCGGTGCGGTTAAAGAAGTTGGCGTAACAGTTCCTGTAGTTGTTCGTCTAGAAGGTACCAACGCAGATCTAGGTCGCGAAGTACTTGCTAATTCTGATGTTGATATCATTGCAGCTGAATCTCTAACAGATGCTGCTCAGAAAGTTGTTGCTGCTGCGGAGGCGAAATAATGTCTGTATTAATTAACAAAGACACTAAAGTAATCTGTCAGGGTTTCACTGGCGGTCAAGGTACATTCCACTCAGACCAAGCGATCGCATACGGTACGCAAATGGTTGGTGGTGTTTCACCTGGTAAAGGTGGTCAAACTCACCTAGGCCTTCCAGTATTCAACACAGTACGTGAAGCAGTAGAAGTAACTGGCGCAACTGCAACAGTTATCTACGTACCTGCTCCTTTCTGTAAAGATGCAATCCTAGAAGCGATTGATGCAGGTATCGAACTGATCGTAACGATCACAGAAGGTATCCCGACAACAGATATGATCGATGTTAAAGTGAAGCTAGAAGAAACTGGCGTTCGCATGATCGGTCCTAACTGTCCAGGTCTTATCACTCCAGACGAGTGTAAGATTGGTATCATGCCTGGTCATATCCACAAGAAGGGTAAAGTAGGTATTGTATCTCGTTCAGGTACTCTGACGTACGAAGCAGTTAAGCAAACAACAGATGAAGGCTTTGGTCAGTCTACATGTGTTGGTATCGGTGGTGACCCTATCCCAGGTTCAAACTTCATTGATATCCTAAAACTTTTCCAAGAAGACCCAGAAACTGAAGCAATCGTAATGATTGGTGAAATCGGTGGTACTGCGGAAGAAGAAGCGGCTGAGTTCATCAAAGCAAACGTAACTAAGCCAGTTGTATCTTACATCGCTGGTGTTACTGCTCCTCCGGGCAAGCGTATGGGCCACGCAGGCGCAATCATCTCTGGCGGTAAAGGTACTGCTGAAGATAAATTCGCAGCACTAGAAGCAGCAGGCGTTAAGACTGTTAAGTCTCTTGCTGACATCGGTAAAGGCCTACGTGAAATCACGGGTTGGTAATCAGCTGGCTTTTATCGATTGAGATAGAAGTTAATTGAAACTGTCTCGTCCTAAAATACG
>NZ_JBFRNU010000076.1:0-5642 GCF_041471145.1 Vibrio sp. 10N.261.54.A5
AAGTGTGCTCGCGCCCTGTTGCCTAGTGGGCTAGAGCCAATCACCTTCTGGGTCGTCATCCATTGGTAAAGCTCATCCAGTATCGGCTTGGCAAGCGCTTGACGCTCTGCTTTTCGCTCTTGGGCAGGCGCACCTTTTAAGCGTGATTCTATCCCGTAGAGTTTTTGGATTTTAGCCAGCGCTTTATCAGCCTTGCCTGATTTACCTTTCCCTTGAAGCTTCTTCGCATCCATGAACTTGCGACGAGCATGCGCTAAGCACCCTACATTGGTGACGTGATGCAGACCATCATAAGCCGCGTAGCCATCGGTTTGTAGATAACCGTTGTAGTCACCTAAAAAGTCCACGGGACACGCCCTCGCGCGACTGTTTTGATAGTTGTACAAGGCAATATTTTTCACATTCGGCAGTGCCGATTCGGGTGAGTCAGCGCCTGAGCAGTAGAGCCACATATAACACTTCTTCTCTTCTTTGAGCACATTGAGCGGCGTTTCATCCGCCTGAACCACCACTTGTTGAAGCAGGTTCTCCTTCAAGGCCGCATACAGCGGGGCGAACTTCTCACTGACTTGGATAACCAGGGCAAGATTACGAAGCCCCTTGCCCTGCAAGGACTTGCGAAAGGTAAGCGTTATTGCGGTTCGCTTTTTTCTGCTTTCTTTTGATCCCTGCTGTGAAGCTGATTTCTTCCGTCAGCAGATTTAAAGCTATATGTCTTATAACTGCTAAATTCTCACCGGCTTGCTCTCGACGTATCCGACATTCATCTTCTTTAAAACCAACGTCTAATCGCCAGTGCATCTGATTTTCAATGCTCCAATGTGCTCGCGTGCTCTCTAGTAAAGCTTTAGCCGTTAGTTTTGCTGAGCTTATGTAGTGCTTGATTTGCATTGTTTCTGCTGGCTTATCACCTTCTTGACGAATTGAAACGACCATACCAATTGTGGAGAGTTCAGCCCAATCAAACGCTATATAGCCTAAGAAATCTGTATTGTGAACAACCATACTCAAACGCGTTTCTGTACGACCATGCCCTTTCTCTTGAGTGACGTATTTATCACCTTCAAAACTATTAATCATACTAGAATTAAACACTTGGCTAATCGCTTGCTCCAATCGTTTTTGATTACCTTTTAACGCTAAGAGATAATCTGCATCTTGAGCGACTATCTTTTCAGCTATATCCTTATGGCATCCCATAGCATCAATAGTCACTAAACAACCTCGCAAGGAAAGCATTTCAAGCAGTTCAGGGATCGCTTTTATTTCATTGCTTTTATCCGCAGTCTTCACTTGTCCTAGTACAACTTGGTTTGCTGCACTAAAGGCACTAACCATATGGATTGCACCACAACGCTTGTCTTTGTTGTATGTGCCTCTGAGAGTTTTGCCGTCGATAGCAATCACTTCACCCTCTGTCGTCTCATGACAGTCTTTCATCCACGCAGTAAAGCATCGTTGCAGTTGCTTGGCGGAAATAAGATTGATAACTCGGGCAATGGTATCGTGTACTGGTATGCCTTGTTTGAAATCACCATACTGCCTAAGCCATTCCAAGTTATCTTCACCAAAATCTTCAATATCCTCCCAACCTTCAGCACCAGCAATCACTGCTGCAATTGTTAAGAAGATAATGTCGGTTAGCGTGTGCTCTATTTTCCAAGCTTGGCGAGGGTCTCGAATAACTGAAATATGGTCCAAAAGGCTTAATCCATTCATTATGGCTAAATATCTGCTGTTAAAAAACAGTATATGATCACACCTAAATCTGATCATCAAATCGATCTTGAATGTATTGAATTTGTTGTGACTTCAGTGTACAAATTAGTGGAAACATCACTTCACGCTACCCCTTATTCCATATGGGTTTTTCATGATCTTGCCCTGGGGTATTCCCTTTATGAATCAAACTCAGATTGTGAATTGATTAACAAAGGAAAGAGTTTACCGTTTGGAGGAGTAAAGGTTTATGGCAAGCATTTTCGATATGTCAGAATAAAAGCTAACGCTGAAAGCATTTTAGCATCCAAAGTGGTCTCAGATATTGTTCCATTCACGAGTGAATACATACAGAGCCTATTAGACAATCACTCGTAATTACCGCCTAAGCTCTTGTATCCTTAGCTCTAATCAAATAGAAATATAAAGGCCTTTGGCTATTTGGATGGCACACTTTCATATTGACACTCAAATTGGAAACTGAACTCGATAAATAATAAAAACCCATTAAATCAAACGCTTAAAACTGGCACGTAACTTGATTGAATATCTAGACCTTCCATCACAAGGATGTAGATATGAGAATTACAACGTTAAGTTTGCTATTAAGTGCCCCTCTAGTCGCCAACGCAGCGCCATTCGATACCTGCCCTAGTCAAGCATACCTCTTTCAGTCGAAACCCGTTGAAGTTTGGGGTGTAAACCTAGTAACAGGTTCAACCACACTGTTAGAAGACGATACGGGTATGAATGCCAATATCAATGGTGTCGGTTTCGACTTTCAAGACAGATATATTTATGGCTATGACACCACCAACAAACGTTTAGTGCGTCTTGGTCAAGACTTCCAAGCAGAAGTTATCAATACCAGTGGCTTACCAACCGATCACACTTTCTATGTCGGCGACGTCTATGACCATGTTTACTACTTGTATCGTACAGGTAAGGGACTATTTACTGTTGACCTCTCTCCTTTAGACTCTGATCCGAATGCGACCGTCACGGTCAACAAAATCGCAGGCAGCCCTGCAACTGTAAAACTGACCGATTTTGCTTTCCATCCAAGTGATGGCTCTTTATATGGTATCGACAATAACTCGGGTGGCTTGTACAGCTTCAACCCAACTACAGGTGCAGAAACCTATATTGGTGATACCGGAGAAACAGGGACGTTTGGCGCAGGTTATTTTGATGTAAACGGCTACTATTACGTATCTCGAAATCAAGACGGTAAGATCTACCGTATCAACCTATCCCCAGATAACGCTGCAAACATCGCTGCAGGTGTCGTTCCTGCTGTAGAGTTCGTATCGAATGGCCCTTCTTCGAATCAAAATGATGGTGCTCGCTGTGCGAATGCGCCTGTCGTAGATGAAGATTCCAACATCGACTTCGGTGACGCTCCAGATACCTATCTAACGTTATTAGCAAGTAACGGTCCTCGACATGAACTAGATGGCGTGACTTGGTTAGGTACAGACGCGCCCGACGCCGATCTTGACGGCTACGTAACACCGCAATCGGATGAAAGCGTGGGTATTGATGATGAGTGGGCGAACGGTGGTATCGGTTTTGTAACCGCACTTGAAGCTGGTCTTGATTCAAAAGTGGTGATTGAGGCTTCAACAACCGGTTACCTTTCGGCTTGGATAGATTGGAACCAAGATGGCAGTTTCGATGGCGCCAACGAGCAAGTATTTACCGATTACCTGTTAGATGCGGGTGAAAACGATCTGTTCCTAAATGTCGATATCAACGCTCTGACCGGTACGACGTGGGCTCGCTTTAGATTCAGTCAACAAACCAACCTAAGTTACTTTGGCGGTTCAACCTCTGGTGAGGTGGTCGATATTCAAGTCGATGTTCTTAACGATGGTGCCACTGCTCGTTACTTCCCAAGTGCTTCTGGTTACGCAACGCTCGCGTACGAAGATAACTGGCCTTATAAAGCTGACTACGACATGAACGATGCTGTTCTTATGTATCGTATTACTGAAATCCTTAAAGATGGAAAAGTCGTTAAATCAACTATCGACGGCCGCCTAGCTGCTGTCGGGGCATCGTACAGAAATGGTTTTGCTGTTCGACTTCCTAACCTCGACCCGAGCTTGGTGAGTAGTGGTAGCTCTTACATGAAACACAACGGCGTATTCACTGACCTTGACCTAGAAGATGGACGTAGCGAAGCAATCTTTGTTATCGCCAATGACCTGACAGAAAAAATCAGCACTGGCTGTACCTTCTACCGCACCAGTAATGGATGTAAAGAAGATGAGCAGTTCTCGTTCCAAATTGGTATTACTTTAGCCGGTGACGGTGTGAGTACTGGCAGCTGGACCGATATGCCTTACGACCCGTTCATTTTCGCAACGCCTGGTTATTATCACGGTGAAAACCTACCTCTACATCCAGGACGCAGCTGGGAGGTTCACTTGCCAGACCAAGCTCCAACCGAAGCATTTGATACCACTAACCTCTTTGAAGCTGGTTTAGGCGTCGATGACAGTAATCCATCAACAGGTAAATACTTCAAAACAGTAGAAAACCACCCTTGGGCACTAATAGTGACTTCGGATGACGAATGGGAGTGGCCTTTAGAGTACGTCGATATTGTTACCGCTTACCCAGAGTTTAAAGAATACGCAGAATCCGGCGGTGAAACGAACCAAACATGGTACCAATCACCTGCAGACAACCAACGTTACGAACCATAAGGAGAGACGTTATGACTATTCACACTAAACAATATCGAGACAATCATTGCGTTGATTCAAGTCGCAATCTCTTTGAGGAAAAACGTATGTCTGTACAAAGCACTTGGAACATCAAGAAGTCACTAGCCGTTATTTTAGCTGCAGCGCCATTAGTATTAGCCGGCTGTGGAGGCGGCGGCGGTGGGGGCGGAAGTACATCTACGGCATCACCATCTACACCCTCGACACCTGCAACTCCGTCGAATCCGGTAACAGCAACGCCTTCGCCGTCTCCCGCGACAAGTGCGGTAGCAGCGCAGAGCTATACGATGAGTGATTTGGTGGTACCTGATGGATTTGACTACAACTCTGTTGAACAGTTTGATCTCAACATTGACATCAGCAGCATTTCGACAGACCGTTCTTTTGTGACCGTTTATAGCCGCTTTAGTACAAGAGATGACTCAACCTTGAAGCCGGATTACTCCAGCAAGGTCATTGCGGGCCCACTAGATAACGGTGTGTTCGCCTCCAACTTTGCAGCACCAGTAAACCATGACGCACTCTTGATAGAGATTTGGTTTTACGATGGTCAACCTCCATTACAACAAGTGGTTTCTAGCGGCGACTCTCAGATTGTCTGGCAGTAAATTGTTTAACAGCAGGTAACTTGTCGTTAGCGAGATCTCTGACGAAACAGAGTCAAAATGGATTGTTTGTAAGTAGGAAGTGAGCAGAAATGCTCACTTTTTTATTTTCGTCGAAGAGCAGTTAATTCAGCTTTCTTAGCGAGTAGCATTCACTTTACCACCAACCTCACTTATATTTTCAACATAACCTTCAAAGACTTACTCTCATGAAACAGTTAAAAATAGGTCTATTTATCTTAATGTGTGGCGTAGGCGTGTTAGTTGCCCTTGCCTATTTCCCGCTAACATCAGAGACGGGGCAACGTATTCAAGCCAAAGTAATTTCGAACACGCTTACTCAATCCTTAGGTGGGCACAGGCGTTATCTGACGGTTCAGACAAAAGATAATGACGTATTTCGGCTCTCTATTGCTCCTACCACAGACTGCCCTATTGATTCTGTGGTCGCGCTTGATACATTAAACAATCAAATAACCGGACAAAGCAGTTATCAGTTCATCCACTGTCGAGCTGCACAGTAGCCATCGATGCAACAACGGTATTCGTAAAGCAACTGTATTCGCAAAAGCAAAAGCAAAAG
>NZ_JBFRNU010000076.1:6439-15759 GCF_041471145.1 Vibrio sp. 10N.261.54.A5
AAAGCAAAAGCAAAAGCAACAGTAATCGCTCTACCACTGTATTCGCTAAAACAGTAAGAATCGCTAAAACAACAAGAATGGATATAACAATAATGAATCAGCCACTCATTTCACCACAACAACTTCAACAACGTTTGCTAGCAGAAGACAATATCATCATCCTCGACGCCAGCATCGAGTTTCAAATTCCAAGCGAGTCAGAAAAGATCAAAGGACAAATGATTCCTGGTGCTATTCGTTTTGACTACGACAAAGACTTTTGTAACAAGCACACTCTGCTTCCTCACATGTTTCCGAGCGAAAAACACTTCAACACTCGCGCAAAAGAAATTGGCATCAATCAAGACAGTACGATTGTGGTTTACGATAACTCCGGAACCTTCGCTTCTCCTCGTGCGTGGTGGATGTTTATGGCAATGGGACACAACGACGTATTCATCTTAGATGGCGGTTTGCCAGCTTGGATCGAAGCCGGTTACACGACCGAGACTGACTATCGCACCGAAGTAAAAGCGGGCAATTTTGAAGGCCATATTCAAGACAACTACTTTGTCAGTGCTCAGCAGATTGAAGGTTACTCAACTGACAAGAGCGCAAACATTGTAGATGCTCGTTCTCAAGCTCGTTTCGATTCAGAAGTTCCTGAACCACGTGAAGGCTTGCGTAGTGGCCATATACCGAATTCTATTTGCCTACCATTTGCCCAAGTACTCAAAAACGGCAAGTTAAAGTCCCAAGAAGAGCTTATTGATATCTTTTCAACGCTAGAATTAACGCCTTCTCAACCTATGTTCTTTAGCTGTGGCTCTGGCGTAACAGCTTGCATCATATTATTAGCCGCTAAACTCGCTGGCTATAACGGTGAAATGGGTGTTTACGATGGTTCATGGACGGAATGGGGTGCTAACGACAAACTCCCTATCGCCGTGACTAAAAAGTAATTCAACTTCGCTTAATGCAACTATTAGAATATACTGCGCATGCATAAAGAGCTTACTGATAATGATGGCCCCACGTCTCATGAAGTAAGCCTCTATGTCGCAGTCAACGCTATGTTCATTTGAGACCAAGACTCGATTCACGCCGTTTGATTTGTAACCCACATCAACTTGCTAACCATAATTCGTGATTAATCATAAACTAATCGTTATCGACGTTATGAATACTAATTTTTCACTCAAGAATCTCTGCTCGTAGTCGTTACACTATTTAATCATTAATACTTTCATCATTGATGTTTGTATTTTTCGTTGCATGAATCGCGCTGACAACCCAATAGTTTGTCACTTGCAGTCTGTTAAAAGTAGTAACCAACAAAGGCATCTCATGGCTCTATTTAAGCAAAATATCTGGTCGCTGTACGCGTTTGTCGTACTACTGACCCTGATACTTTTCGCCGCGTTGGGAATAACAAACTGGAAAGCAAACAGAGACGACTTCATAGAGCAGCAACACATTCAGGTTGAGCTTTTTTCTAGCTCCGTCAACTCGCTGCTGACCAGTCAAGAAGCCTTGTTAGAAGTGGTTGGCCATCAACTGGCTCAACAGTCTGATTTCACACGTACTGCATCTATCCAGATTAGGCCAATATTAGACAAGCTACTTGAGACCCACCCTGCGATAGCAGCGTTTGGCTTGTTGAACACCGACGGTGATTACCTCTCGATTAGCTCAAATCTCGAACTTGCGAATCAAAGGAACTTGCTGCAATACGCGCCAACCAGAGGCTCCTTCCTAGACGCCCTATCAAGCAGTAGCATGGTGCTTGGCCGTACCTATTTTCAAGATTCGTTGAATAGCTTAGTCATCCCGCTGAGAAAATCCATTTCAATCGATGGCAAGAAAACCGATGCAGTAATGACCGCAGGGCTACGATTAGACGCAACGATCGTATTTGAAAATAATGCTCACGCCGGAAGTTTCAATACACTAAGCCTGATCAGAAAAGACAGCTATCGCCAGTTTTATTCAAGTGATATTGAATCTGAGAGTGCCTATTCCTCTCCAGTCGGCAAAGATGTCATACAGCGTATTGCAAGTATCTTTACCGACCACTTCGGAATTAGCGTACAAGAAGCGATGAATGGGCAAGAAACCTATTCTTTTGTCGTCGACGATGAAGAGTACCACTCTTTGATGAGCGCGAAATACATCCCAAACTACAAATTATGGGTGGTAGGACGTACGGATCTAACTCACGTCGATAGTATATTCATACAAGAGTTCAGCATTCTTTTCGTTGCCTTTATTTTTCTTCAGTTTGGTTTCTACTTTTTGGTTAAGTCGATTGCCAAGAATGAACAACGGACTCGTAGCCAACTCATTTATCAGGCGAACCATGACCCTTTAACCTCTCTGCCAAACCGTTTGTACATGCGTAGAAACATTGGTAAATGGATTGACGATGAGTCAGAGCCGTTTTCGCTGTTGTTTATCGATATCGATAACTTTAAATGCGTCAATGACACCCACGGGCATGACTTTGGAGATAAGGTTCTCAAACAGATCGCTTTGCGTTTGATGAGGTTCCGATCTCGCCTCAGCCTATTGGTACGTGAATCCAGTGATGAGTTTTTGTTCTTGACGCCCTTGTCGAATGAAGCTGAAATTAAACGACTCGCCAAGCGCATTATTGAAGTGCTTTCTCAACCTTATGAAGTTGAAAGCGCTCAGTTTTTGTTAGGTTGCAGCATCGGCGTAGCGCGTTTCCCAGAACACGGAAAAGATCTGGATAGCCTGTTACGTTCTGCCGATATTTCAATGTACAAAGCGAAACAGCAGCAAAACTCGTACAGTATTTTCACAACGGAAATGCAAGATGCTCATCTCTACAAAATGAAAGTAGAACAAAGGCTACGCATCGCTATCGAGAAACAAACGCTGTTCATGGTTTTCCAACCGCTGGTTCGTGCAAATGAAAGTATTCATGGTGTAGAAGCACTCGTGCGCTGGATTGATGAGGAATTGGGTTTTGTTCCGCCAGATGTCTTTATACCGATAGCAGAGAACACGGGTTTAATGCAAAAACTGGGGACTTTTATTATTGAGTCCAGCATTATGCAGATCGCCCACTTGCACCGAACAACAGAACAAAAGATCGGGCTGTCGATCAACATATCAGTGCGTCAGTTTTCTCATCAATCCTTCTCTGAGCACTTGTTCGCGACACTAGAAAAGTATCAACTCTCTCCTAGCTGTGTAACGCTAGAAATTACCGAGAGCTTGTTCATTGAAGATGTGACTTTGGTGAAACCGACTTTTGAAGCCCTCAAAGAGAAGAATATAAAGATCTCTTTAGATGATTTCGGGACAGGTTATTCATCACTAAGTATGTTGAAAGCACTGCCTATCGATGAACTTAAAATCGATAAGAGCTTTATTGAGAACATTGCTGTCGATCAGCAGTCACTCACCATGGTGCAAAACATCATCGCAATCGGTAAGAACTTCGGCATGGTGGTATTAGCAGAAGGCGTAGAATCAAACGAACACTTCGCAATTCTAAAGGCATGTGGATGTGACTTAATGCAAGGCTATTACTTCTCTCGCCCTATTCCTTATGATGAGCTGGCTACTCACCTAAACAAGAAAGTGACCGAGCACGCGGAATGTTCTGTTTAAGAACGTGAGTTAAATAGACGAGCTAAATAAGGTAGGCGGCTAAACACCTACCTTATTTTCTAGGTATTTTCTGTTCAGTTATTTATTCATTTCACTTTTTATTCATTTCACTATGCATAACATCGATCAACTGCCCGGAAGGATCTCCTGATAATTCCCAAGTAAAAATGCCGCCTAGGTCTGATTTCTTCGCCCATTCTGCCTTTGCTTTAATAGAACGCTGATCTTCAAAAGATATGAATACTTTTTTATCTGGGTTCCACAAATAAGGTGCTTGAGCTTGCTCATCATACTTATACTCATAACCTTGTTTACTACTGTAGTTATTCATAAGATCCCAAAACATGAAGTAACCGTTTTCACCGGTACCAAACTGCGCCCCTTGTTCAGAAACTAGGTCACCTTTAGGCAGCTCTCCAGCAAAGTCTTTTGTCCCTTGCCAACCTCGACCATAAAAAGCCGCCCCGATCACGAGCTTCTCGCTAGGAATACCTTGCTCTATCATCTGATTAATGAAGACATCAGCTCCCATTCCCCACCAACTACGCTCGGTGGCATGTAAGTTTGTTGTGTGACCTGTTTGAGTTCCCCAGCCTCCGAGGAAGTCATACGTCATCGCAAACATGTTCGTCAAATATGGGCTAGCTGCGTTCCAATCAATTTGAGCTGCCTTAGCACCAACACCGACAGCCGTTGAAAGCTCGTAATCTCTTTGAGTCGTCTTTGATAGAGCGTCCAAATCACTTCTGATTGTTTTTACTAAAAGTGTGAAAGCTTCACGCTCTTGCGCTTTCTGCTCATCCGTTAGTTTCGTCTCTGGGTTCCAAGGGGAAGTGGTCAAGCCGCCGCCTCCTGGGTATTCCCAATCAAGATCAATACCATCAAAGAAGTCATATTTTTGAATCAACTCAACAGCAGTTTTTGAAAAATGCGCAATGGCTTTAGGATCTTTCGCCATCGCATGGAAAGGTTCAGACATTGTCCACCCTCCAAATGAGGGCAAAATTTTGATATTTTGATTGTCGGCCTTCAGTTGAGCTAACTGGGCAAAGTGACCTTTATAGGCGACATCAACACCCACGTCTCCGAAATCGACTTCTAACGCAGCTTCTTTATCCACAATAATCGCGGTATATGGTTGTTTGTCTGCACATTGCTGCTGAATTTGTTTTTGGACGGGCTCACCAGCACCGCTATGAGGACCACACATGCTCAAGAAGGCGTAAATAATATGTGAGAGCTTGTCTGCAGGTATGTCGTCAACGGTATAAGGGTTGTCTTTATTCAGATATTGCCAATCCGCAAAATACCCTGCGACGACTTTATCATCGGCATGTACTGTAGGTGTGAGCATACAAGCCGTGGCTAACGAGCTAAGCCCAAAGATAGAAATAGATTTAAAGATAGAACTTGATTGGTCACTGTTGCTAGAAATAGCGTGTGTGATAAATGACAGTTTCATAATTATCTCCTTTAGTGTGGCTTAACATTAAAGAGTGATAATTCTTTCAACCGCTGAACAAATTCACTATTCGAGTCATGTCTAATAGTTATCCCCCTTATTGCACTGGTTTCATCAGGGGAATTTCCATGATTACTCAAATAGTGAATTCAACGAAGCTTAAGTATCTTACGATTCACTGCTGTTTGGTTTATTCACGCTAAGTTGTTCGTCCAAGTTAAGTACCGTCAAAGCATTACTTACGCTGGTCGCTATCACATCGACCACACCGGTTCTTAGTGCGCCTAATAGAGCTAATGGCTTACTGTTCTCCGCTGCAATGGCAATGACTTCCGCTATTGGGCGGAATTCTTCCAAGGCCAAACCAATCACACGGTCACTCATTACTGTGTTTGCTGTTTTACCGTGAACATCGAAAAAGTCATAACCCGCAAAGTCACCGACGACTCCTTGCAATAAACGAGATTGAACGACCTCACCTGCGGTAAACCAACCTAAGTCGACCATATAGCTGTTTTCACTCATATCACCGATACCGACTAATGCAACATCGGCTTTTCGAGCGAGATCGAGTGTCTGCTTAACGGTGCTGTTTTCCATAAATGCGGTTTTTTGCGCTTTATTCTCGGCATAAGCCGGCGCGTATAAGGTTTCAGAAGATCCACCGTACTTTTTGGCTAGCTGCCTGCATATATGGTCGGCATTAAACATACCGCCTCTTGGGTGAATACCGCCGATACCACACACGAATTTACAGTCTCGTGGCGTAATTACGCCAGTGTGGTGAGCAACAGACGATACGTTTCGCCCTTGCCCTACTGTCACCACCATACCGTTTTTCAGTGTACTGGTAAGATAGTTAGACACTAAACCGGCTACTTGGAGTCGTTGCTTCTCTTCATTCGGTTGGTCTAGTGCCACAAGCGCACGCTTTACACCAAATCGTTCGATCAAACGTTGCTCGATCTTCGCACTAAAGACAGGGTGGTATTTCACGGTGATCTCAACAATGCCCTCATCTCGGGCTTGCTTGAGCATTCGACCAACCTTTGCACGGGAGATAGAGTACTTTTTAGATATCTCTTCTTGCGTGGCACCATCTTGATAATAAGCAACCGCGACTTCAGTGAGGAGATCAGTGTTTTCTTCGGAAACATCTTGGATATTCTTACTCATATACCACTCAACCAATATTTAACAATTATTTTACCTGCTTGAAGAACAAATGTTCGATGCTTAAGCAAGTGATACACAAGTTTACACCCCGAACATATGTAACAGCAAGGTACATTTGCTCATTGTCATAACCATGGTTTTGTTGTTGATTAATTCACCTCACTTTGCTCGTTAAACGTTTGCTTGCATACCCCATGATTACTAGAGTGAAATATATTTGACTGAAGTCACCATACAGCACTATTTACCGTTGACTTTGGGGCTAGATCGGATAAATATGGCTACATCATTTACTCATCGAGCGATCAAATGTTCTGTGCAAATGTTCGTTCGGAGAAAAATTTAAATTAATGTAAGTTTGGCTCACTGGTACAACCATTGAGAACTTCATTAGTTAGCTTGCAAATGCCCACACCTCTCCCATTAATGAGGTGTTATGCGATACATAGGATGATCAAAATGAGCAATAAATTAGAGCAACTTCGTAAACTAACAACTGTTGTAGCTGACACTGGCGATATCGAAGCTATCAGCAAGTACACTCCTGAAGATGCAACAACTAACCCATCTCTAATTCTTAAAGCTGCTCAAATTGCTGAGTACGCTCCTCTAATCGATGCTTCTATCGAATACGCAAAAGCGCAAAGCGGTGATAAAGCACAGCAAGTTCAAGATACTTGCGACATGCTTAACGTGAACATCGGTAAAGAAATCCTAAAAGTTGTACCTGGCCGTATCTCTACTGAAGTAGATGCTCGTCTTTCTTACGACATGGAAGGCAGCGTTGCTAAAGCTCGTCAACTTATCAAAATGTACAACGACGCTGGCATCACTAATGACCGCATCCTTATCAAACTGGCTTCTACTTGGGAAGGCATCCGTGCTGCTGAAATCCTAGAGAAAGAAGGCATCAACTGTAACCTAACGCTTCTATTCTCTTTCGCTCAAGCTCGCGCTTGTGCTGAAGCTGGCGTATTCCTAATCTCTCCTTTCGTTGGTCGCATCATGGACTGGTACAAAGCGAAAGAAGGTCGTGATTTCGAAGCTTCAGAAGATCCAGGCGTAATCTCTGTTTCAGATATCTACAACTACTACAAAGACCACGGCTACAAAACTGTTGTTATGGGCGCAAGCTTCCGTAACATCGGCGAGATCCTTGAACTTGCTGGTTGTGACCGTCTAACTATCGCTCCTCAACTTCTAGCAGACCTAGAAGCAGCAGAAGGCGAAGTATTAGAGAAGCTTATCGACTCTAACGGTACTAAAGAGCGTCCAGCAGCGATGACTCACGCTGAGTTCCTATGGGACCACAACCAAGATGCAATGGCTGTTGAGAAACTGGCTGAAGGCATCCGCAACTTCGCCGTTGACCAAGGCAAACTAGAAGACATGATCGCAGCTAAGCTGTAATCACTCTTACCAAATTCAAATAGGGGAACGTTCAGTTCCCCTACTTTTATCAATTTTGTTTTTCTTAATTTTTATTCGGAAGTTCTTATGAATCGCAAACATCTAGCTAACGCTATTCGTGCTCTAAGCATGGACGGCGTACAACAAGCAAACTCTGGTCACCCAGGCGCACCTATGGGTATGGCAGACATCGCTGAAGTACTTTGGCGCTCTCACCTAAACCATAACCCAGCAAACCCAGAGTGGGCTGACCGCGACCGTTTTATCCTGTCTAACGGCCACGGCTCAATGCTGATTTACTCTCTGCTTCACCTAGCAGGTTACGAGCTTTCAATTGAAGATCTTAAAAACTTCCGTCAACTGCATTCTAAGACTCCAGGTCACCCAGAGTACGGCTACGCACCAGGCATCGAAACAACGACTGGTCCTCTAGGTCAAGGCATCACTAACGCTGTTGGTATGGCAATGGCTGAGAAAGCGCTTGCAGCACAGTTCAACAAAGAAGGCCACGACATCGTAGACCACTACACTTATGCATTCATGGGTGATGGCTGTCTGATGGAAGGTATTTCTCACGAAGCATGTTCTCTAGCAGGTACGCTTGGTCTTGGTAAGCTGGTTGCTTTCTGGGATGACAACGGTATCTCTATCGATGGCGAAGTTGAAGGTTGGTTCTCTGACGATACACCTAAGCGTTTCGAAGCTTACGGCTGGCACGTAATCCCAGCGGTAGATGGTCACGATTCTGACGCTATCAACGCAGCGATTGAAGCGGCTAAAGCGGATCCTCGTCCGACTCTAATCTGTACTAAAACAGTAATCGGCTTTGGTTCTCCAAACAAAGCAGGTACGCACGACTGTCACGGTGCACCATTAGGCGCTGACGAAATCGCAGCAACTCGTAAGCAACTAGGTTGGGAGCACGGTCCTTTTGAAATTCCGTCGGAAGTTTACTCAGAGTGGGATGCGAAAGAAGCAGGCGCAGCTAAGGAAGCAGCGTGGAACGAGAAACTTGCAGCTTATGAAGCAGCATACCCTGAGCTGGCAGCTGAATTCAAACGCCGCGTAAACGGTGATCTTCCTGCTGAATGGGAAGAGAAAGCATCGGCAATCATCGCTGATCTTCAAGCTAACCCAGCAAACATCGCATCACGTAAAGCATCTCAAAATGCTCTAGAAGCGTTCGGTGCTATGCTACCTGAATTCATGGGCGGCTCTGCTGACCTTGCGCCTTCTAACCTGACTATGTGGTCTGGTTCTAAGTCTCTTGAAGCAAATGACTTCTCTGGTAACTACATCCACTACGGTGTACGTGAATTCGGTATGACGGCTATTATGAACGGTATCGCTCTGCACGGTGGTTTCGTACCATACGGCGCAACGTTCCTAATGTTCATGGAATACGCTCGTAACGCTATGCGTATGGCTGCTCTGATGAAAACTCAGAACATCCAAGTTTACACGCACGATTCTATCGGCCTAGGCGAAGATGGTCCTACTCACCAACCAGTTGAGCAGATCGCTTCTCTACGTCTGACTCCAAACATGAGCACATGGCGTCCATGTGACCAAGTTGAGTCTGCTGTTGCTTGGAAACTGGCAATCGAGCGTAAAGATGGTCCTTCTGCACTTATCTTCTCTCGTCAAAACC